>JAHDHB010000204.1 GCA_020631545.1 Saprospiraceae bacterium
TAGTTTAGGCGTAGTAATTTTTTTGTTAGACAAGGCGCGAAGAGGGAAGTTAGCGGTAGCTACCTGACCGATGAGCAACGCAGTATAACGGAAAAATAACAAGCTTAAACTGTCTAGAGCTTCTGAACAGAGCCGCTAGTTAGATTAAGCTCCGCCTAAAATTTTAGCCTCTAAATGAAGTACAGGGGTAGATGAACCAGAAGACGTATCAGCATCGTCATGGCAGTCATTTTCAGTACCTCCAGTGATTTGCTCTAAGAGTTCATTGCTAGCGATATTTTCCGCTAGAGCGGTAAGTTTTTCAAACGATAGTTTTTTCATTTTATGGGGGGTAAAAGATGATTGAAATAAAAATGAGTTATGCTGTCAAATATATTGGTGAGTTTTTTGAATCCTTGAAGAATTCTCTCACTTGCTTGATAACAAATATAGAGTGTTTATTCCTAAAATATTGGAACAAATAATTGGGTTTGTTAAAGCACTTGTTTACTGTCGTTTTTTTATTATCTTGGTAGTCAATCTTAAGTAGTTAATTTTTGTTAATTATCTTAAGGGAGATAGACAAAGACAAAGGACAAAAAAATAACGAAAATTTAGGTCAGAAAATTGTTTATTCGCCTTGATATTATTTGCTATGTTTTTTAATCAACAAACATATTCTATAAAAATAATAAGCACGGTCTATTGGCTACTGTTCTCAAGCTTGCTTTATGCTCAAAAATTTAAATACAAGCAAATTACTATAGATGATGGTTTACTGCATAATGTTGGTTACAACATTTTGCAAGACACCAAAGGCTATCTTTGGTTTGGGACGGATGAAGGTCTTTCTCGCTTTGATGGTACCGAATTTACCGATTTTGGGGTAGAGCAGGGCTTAGCTGCTTCATATATAAATGGATTGACTGAAAATGCAGCGGGGGGCATTTGGGCTAGTACGAAAGGAGGTGAATTATACCTCATTCAAGAAGGGGAAATATGGCAACCCAAGCAACTTGGCGTTATACTCAAGGGCGCGGAGATGGTAAGTGTTGGAAATGACTCTTTGCTACAAAGTGTACAAGGAAATGGAGGAATGTTATTAGCTAAATGCTGGGGTGATACCGCTGAGATACAATGCGAACGGTTTGATTTGATGGAAAAAAAGCAGGGGAGGGGCGCCCTTGAAATTCAAGTAACCCAAGAGGGGGAAAAAGCAGTGACTCCATTTTCTGTCCAGTTATTTAAGCGTAAATCTGGGCAAGTTTTATTAGGCACAGGTAGAGGTGTTTTTGAGTATTGGAGGGGCAATTCTGTGCGGCCCATTTTTGTCTCTTCTCTAGGACAAGCGGCGATCCTAGGCATGGCGGAAGATGCCAACGAAAATCTTTGGATTTCATTAAAACATAAATTAATAAAAATATTTCCTCATGGTGGTGCTCAAACCTTCCTTGTTCCTAAGGAAAAAGGGGAAGGAGGAAAAATCCGAGCAACGCCCTCGGGGAAGGTTTTTATGATAGAACAGCGTACCAAAAAACTGTATCGCTTAGATACTCGTACCTATGAATGGATGGATGTTGGACAAGCTATGTACTTAGAATCTTCTCCCACTCAATTGGAAATAGATTCGGAGAATAATGTATGGGTGACGACGGATGGCGGCGGCGTTTATTGTATTTTTGATACGCCTTTTGTGAATTACTCTTCTTTTAGTGGCTTGGGGAATTTGTTTGTTTATGATATCCATCAGCAGGGAAATGGGGCTATTGTCGCTGGTACAAAAGACGGTATTTATCGTTTTGATGGTTTCCGATGGAATCATTTGGATTTATCAGAGCATGTAGGGGAGGATATTCAGGTGGCTTTTCGCAAATTTCGAAAACGAAAGAAGGGAAATCTCCTTGCTGCTACCAGTGAAGGTTTTTTTAGCATTGGGAAAGAGGTCGATTATTGTATTCCTGACCAAAGAACGGTTTCTGATTTTATTATTGATGCTAGAGATGGAATTGGATTCATTCAAAACGGTGAATTCCATCAGTATGAGGACTGTCAAGCGGAGCCTTTAGTTTTGCCGATTTTTGGTCAATTTGAAGGAAAATATGGCATCAATTGCTTGTTTGAAGATTCGCTGAGCAGGCTTTGGATGGGGACAGATTCGGGCGCGGTTGTTTTTTATAAAGGAAAATTCCGTCAGTTTTCTACAAAAGATGGTTTGCCCAATAATAAAATAAACGACATCCAACAAGACGCTGCTGGCAATATCTGGTTAGCTTCGGAAGGAGGTTTGACCAAATTGGATTCGCAGGGGCATTTTAGCACTATTTCTCGCAATGATGGTTTGCTTTCTGACAAGTGTCGTAAAGTGATTATTGATAGAAATGATTGGATTTGGACGGCTTCCCCTCAAGGTTTGCATTATTTTGATGATCAAAATCTTGTGCCTTATAATGCGCACACGGGACTCGTAGCAGATGACATTAATTGTCTTTATTTAGATAATGAACAGCGGCTGTGGATTGGTACGAGTCAAGGGATTTCCGTACTAGATATTAGCAAGCCTCCAGAGCCAGCGGCTCCACCTATCGTCTACATACAAGCCGTTAAAATTGATGGAGAGAAAACACCGATTTCAGCTATTGATAGAATTCCTTTTAGTAGTAAATTGACGATTGATTATACCGCCATTGCCTTCTCTGATTCTAGGCGTTTGACCTTTCAATACCGCTTAAATAAAAAGGATGCTTGGGAAACCACTCGCAGTCGTTCACTCCCTTTTGGTGATTTGCGAGAAGGGAAGTATACCTTCGAGCTACGAGCAAAAAAAATCAATAGTGAGTGGAGTGAGGTGACCACTTTCCCCTTTGAAATCCGTCCTCCTTGGTGGCGTTCTTGGTGGTTTCTATTGACCTTGGTTTTGTTAGTGCCCCTACTAGTCGTTTTGCTCGCTAGCTGGCGCGTGAAAACTATTCGAAAGCAAGAGGAAGAGAAAACTAGAATGAATAAACGTTTGGCAGAGTTAGAGTTAAATGCTTTGCAGTCGCAAATGAATCCTCATTTCATTTTTAATTCCTTGAATGCGATACAACATTTTGTCCTCAGTCATGATGTGATAGCATCGAATGAATACCTCTCTAAATTCGCTCGTTTAATGCGATTGTACTTAGAATCTTCCAAGCAAAAAGTCATTTCATTGGCCGATGAATTTCATTTGCTTTCCTTGTACGTGGAGATGGAAAAACTGTGTTTTGAAGATAAATTTGACTACGAATTGAAGATGGATGATGATGTAGATGCGGAAGTTCTAGAGATTCCATCTATGGTCATACAGCCTTTTGTAGAAAATGCCATCAACCACGGTTTGCTCCAAAAAGAAGGAAAAGGCCATCTACTCATCCACTTTTTTATGGAAAAGGAAGCCCTCGTCTGCCTCGTAAAAGATGATGGAATAGGGCGGGAAAAAGCCATGAAATTGCGCGAAAAATCCTACAAAAATCGCCCATCAAGAGGCATGCAAATCACCAATGATCGCATCCAAGTCCTCAATTATTTAGATAATTCAGCCATTCAAGTAGAAATTACCGATCTAGTGGATGGAAACGGGCTAGGAGAGGGGACTTTGGTAAGGATTGTCTTTGGAGAGAAAAACTAATGGCTCACTAGGAAAGCGATCCTTCTCAAATTCGACTCAAGCTTTCCAGAAAATCATCCTTTTTTCTCCTTGCCACATCAATGGAAGAACCATCGACCATCGTCACATAGCCACCATCTCCTCGATAATATTTTTCGATACAATTCAGGTTGATCAAATGAGAGCGATGGACGCGGAAAAAAGCATGTTCGTTGAGCAACTCTTCAAAATCTTTGATTTTTCTGGTCGTCACCGTCTTTTTTCCATTTTTGAAGTAAATAAGGGTATAGTTGCCATCCGCTTCGCAACGGACGATATCATCAACCATGATAAAGGCTAAGCCTTCTTGTGTTGGTAAAGCGATTTTGTTTTTAGGGGAATTCCGTTGTTTTAAATTACTCAATAAATGTTGGAGGTTTTCCCGTTCTTGGCTATGCCTAATTTTCTCTTCCGTTTTTTGAATGGCCTTGATCAATTCCTTGATATCTATAGGTTTAAGCAAGTAGTCCAAGGCGCAAAACTTGATAGCTTTTATCGCATATTGATCAAAAGCTGTCGTGAAAATAACTTCAAAATCAATGGATTCAAAACGATTCAACAAACTAAAACCTGACCCATTCGGCATCTCTATATCCAATAAGACGAGATCGGGTTTTTCCGTTTGAATAAGTGGAAAGGCTTCCTCCGCAGAACTAGCTTGGCCAATTACTTTAGTCTGAGGACAGTAGTTTTGCAGTATAAGTTGCAAGGCCTCGCGACTCTTTTTTACGTCATCTACAATTAGAATTTTGATCATAGGTCTTGTTTTTTTAGTTGTTTGTAAAAGGGTATATCGTAAGTGGTTGCGCGATAAATAAAAGTTGAGAGACAATCTTTTATAGTTATCCTTCAAGGAGATGGTTGACACCTTGCGCCTATTTTCAAGCGCCTTGGCGATACACTCCTTTTACACGTTAAATTCCTAGTTTTTTACCAACTCGAATATAGCAGGAAATTACGATAAATTTTATTCATTCCTTAAAAAGGTCGCAGTTCTCCTTGTAAGTTTGTTGTGGCGTAGTAGGTTACGCCACACTTAAATGCTCTTATATCTCTTATGTGGTAAAAAAAAACGCCAAAACACCAAACCAACATCTCATTCTCCCTACCTAGTTTACACTTAAAGCCATATTGTAACTTAAAAAGCAAGTAAACTATGAAACAAAGCAAAAAATATACGTTAACCCTTGACTCGAATACAGAAAAGGACTATATTGAGAAAATGAAAAAAATAAAATTCTTGCTTATCCTAATTGGCATTTTATTTATAGCCAATTTGATGCAAGCCCAAAACGATACCTACAAAATTGGAAGCACGGAGTATTATATAGGCAAATATTACTCGACGACTGGAAAGCCTATGGTCAAGCGGAGCTATGCGAATAAGAAGGCGTTTCTAAAAAGTAAAGGATATGACAAAGTGCCTGATGGTTATGAGATAGACCATATTACTCCCTTATCAGAAGGAGGAACGGATGACCCTTCGAATATGCAACTCTTGACTGTTGAAGAGCATGCAAGGAAAACTGCTAAAGAAAGAGCCAATAGAAGTAGTAATTCTTCTTCTCCAAAATACTATAGTAATACAGCGAATTCTACACCTAGTGGGACGTACAAGGGGAAAACGGTTTATACAGGGAAAAACGGAGGTCGGTACTATATTAATAGTAATGGAAATAAGACCTATATAAAATCAAATACAAGCACATCGAACAAGCCTTCTTCTTCGACTTATAATTATTCTGCTCCAAGTAGTTCGGGAAGAACCATTTATACAGGCCCAAGGGGAGGGAAATACTATATTAATAGTAATGGCAACAAAACTTATTTGAAGAAAAATTAAAAAAACGGATTCTAGCTTATTCTAACTCTCTAGTTTTTTCTTCCAACTCTCTAGTTTTTTCTTCCAACCATTTTTTATCGCTCACTTCCTTGTAAGTCGTCAGTTTTTCTTGGATTTTTTTCAATTTACTTGGTGTTGGGTGATGCCATATTTTTGCTAATTGTTTTACCGTCTTAGCGAAATTTAGGTAAGAAGATTTCATGTTTTGGGCTAAACCTTTATTGCTGCGGATAAAGCCATTGAAGGCATGTAAGAGATTAAGTAAAGCTTCGTATTCCCTCAGTTCATAGTAGATTTTTAGAAGGACGAACCGCCGATCTACTTCAAAAACAAGATCTTTAGATTCTGTTTGTGCCAACAAAACCTGCGCTTTGTGGAAATCTTTCTGGTAGAAAAAAATCGTTGCCTCATAATAATTAAAAGTCTGTACCCTAGTTTCAGGTTCAAGGTAGGCGCTGTAGGTGGCTAGGAATTCATGTGCCCAGTCGTAAGCATTGATTTGGCAAGATAGGGAAATGATGTTTTTGAGAAGGCCAGAAGGAATATATTTACTGATAAATAATATCTTTTCTAAGACCATTTTTCGGTAAATATGAAATAAGTGTTGGTAAAACGCTCGTTTCCCATCGATAATTTGCAGAACGCAATAGTTTTGAGCAATCACATACAAGCTATGCAATTCTTCCCGAGGTACAAAAGGACCGTGTTCATCCAAAGCCGTGAGAAAAGTCGAAAAATGACAAACTTCTTTTCGTTGTTTGAGCAATATAATAGATTGATGGTAAAGACCTATAAGATGGAATCGACTAAAATCGATGACCTTGCTAAGCCCTAAGACTTCATTAAGTAAGACTTGTTGGTAATTTACGGCTACGGCTTCTCTTAGGTTTAACATTTCATAAGTCAACGGAAGGCGGTGACTTAGATAGAAGGCATCAAGCGTAGTGGCAACGTCCTCAGGTTTTTGTTTCTTGCTCACCGAAGTCATTACTTGCATTTCGTAAAGAAGATTGGTGATGAGGTAGCGGTTGTTATAATCTTCTCTAGTCGGTTTCTTTTTGTTATTTAGCTTTTGGAGGTTCATATGGCCTATTTTGGCTAAGCGTTTTTTATGGCCTTTTTCTCTTAAGCTTTTCATTAAGAGATAATCTCTTGTGTGAGGGCGCATGCGCAGTTGTTCTAGGACTAAAGCCTGTTCACCCAAATCTAAAAGCTTGCTCATGAGAACGCTGAGTGTACTATCCCAATGCTCTTTTTCTGGGTATATTAGTTTGAAAACTAATTCTTTGTCGAATTCTTTTCCTTCTTTTAGTACTTCTTTTTTTATCCAATCCAAAAGTAGTTGACATCGTGGATTGTGGTTGAAATAGGGCGATTTCAACATATCTTCTAGCTTTTTCATTTCTCTAGAGGTGAAACTTCTCAGCAGTTCGAGCAGTTGTGATGTTTTCATTCTTACGTTTTTTCAAAGTTAATGGTAAAAACACAAAAAAGTCTTACTTATTAAAAGTAACCAGTTAAGATTATTAATCTGGTTTCCTAAAAATGGAAATTTGTTGTTGGTTTAGGTAGCTTATTCAATGGATAAAAAGGTTTTGATAAACAATGCAATTTAAAATGAAATATGGATAGTGGTTATTTCTTAAGGAGAAATGGATAAACACTTTATGAAAATATTAGTTAAGCAAAGTTAATTTATTTTGCTTTTTTTATTTATAGAATGGCTATAACTTTGAACTATTCAAATACAGTATATTAAGGTAGTTCAAACCAATAATCGCTGTTTCATAGTAATAACAACTTGCAACATGGTCAAATATTATAAATCTATCCTGCTTTGTCTTAGTTTGCTACTTCACATGGTGATTCTCGAAGCACAAACTTTAGATTATCCTGATAATGAATTGCTTATTCAGTTTGTGCCACTTGAAAGAGGAGAGGCCAAGCAGGAAATAAAGCAACTAGTGCAGCCCAAAAACATTCAAAAGGCGTTAGATTCGGCTGTAGAACGTTGGCAGTTGCAATTTCCTTTGCAAGTAGGGAAAAAAGCCTATCAGAGCATGGATGAGTTGTTGCCCTATCTCAACATGTTGCCGGAGGTGGCTTATGCAGAACCGAATTATAGTATTGAGGCACTCGTCACTCCGAATGATGCAGCATTCAATTTATTGTGGGGGTTAGAAAATACAGGTCAAACGGGAGGGCTTCCCAATGCTGATATTGCTGCTTCAGAAGCTTGGAATATTCGCAGTAGCAGCCCTGATGTTGCAGTTGGGCTAATTGATTCGGGTATCGATTGGAGGCACCCCGACCTAGTAGAGAATATCTGGCAAAACCTAGGAGAAGATGCTGACGGTGATGGTGTTGTGCTGGTTTGGGATGGAACGACTTGGATTTTCGATCCAGGAGATGAAAATGGGATTGATGATGATGGCAATGGTTTTCCAGATGATTTTATCGGTTGGGATTTTGTGAATGATGATAATAATCCGATGGATGATAATGGTCATGGAACGCATTGTGCAGGGACGATTGGGGCTAAGGGCAACAACAATCTCGGCATTGCGGGCATTGCTTGGGATGTACAGCTCATGCCACTAAAAATTTTAGCTGCTGATGGTCGAGGCCTTAATTTTGATGCAGTAGCGGCTATAGATTATGCCGTGATGATGGGGGCGAAGCTTACTAGCAATAGTTGGGGCGGGTCGTATTTTAGGCTATCCCTATACAATGCTATTAAAAATGCAGGGAATAATGGCCAGCTAGTGGTCGCTGCTGCGGGTAATGTGTCTAAGAATATCGACTATGATCCCGTTTTCCCTTGTGCTTTTAATTTGGATCCCATAATAGGTGTTGGGAATACGGATATGTTGGATGAATTGGCAGGGAGTTCGAATTTTGGGCAATACTATGTTGACCTCTTTGCGCCAGGGGAGGAGATTTATAGCACTTTACCGAATAATGGTTATGGCTATAGGAGTGGGACTTCCATGGCGGCGCCCCATGTGTCTGGAACTCTCGCTTTAATGGTAGCTGCGTATCCCAATTTAACTCCGCTTGGTCTTAAAAACAAACTGTTGGCTGCGGTAGATGTAAAGCCTAGCCTTGCGGGAAAATGTCTTACAGGAGGGCGATTGAATGCATTTCAGGCTTTGTTGGAAACGCAGGGAGGAAGACCGATTTCTTCATTTACTTACCCTCGAAATGGCCTTACGGCTAATTTTAACCTTACTTATCCTGATGCTAGCACCTTTTATCTGTGGGACTTTGGCGATGGAAATGGCGCTACGGGGCTGAATCCTGTTCATACTTATAGTACAGAAGGAATTTATGAAGCTTGTTTAATCGCTCTGAATAGTTTTGGGGCGGATACTACTTGTATGTATTTGAGTGTGACGAAAAATACGACTTGCCTGTATGCGGATAGTTTGGAATTGGTAGCTTTGTATCAGGCTACAGATGGAGCAAACTGGCTGAATACTTGGGATTTAAATACACCAGTGGGTACTTGGTTTGGGGTGACCTTGAGTGGGGATGGTTGTAGCGTAAATTGCTTGGATTTGGATGGCAATCCCAATTGTCTTTCGCTTACTACGGGAGGCAATAACTTGGTAGGGAACTTAATGGATTTGAAGTTGCCTAATTTAGATCGTCTTTACTTGCATTATAATCCTTTAAGGGGGCGAGTGCTTGATTTTTCTGGAATGCCCAATTTGACAGAGCTTTATCTAGGGGATAATCTATTTTTTGGAACCATCCCAAATTTTTCTAATCTACCTAATTTAGATCGACTTTTTCTAACCGATTGTGGTTTAAGTGGAACCATTCCTGATTTTTCCAATTTACCCAACTTGACATACCTTTCCTTGGTATTTAATGAATTAAGTGGCGACATTCCAGATTTTTCAAACTTATCCAATCTTCTTACCCTCTCTTTAAATCACAATCAACTTAGCGGCAATATTCCTGATTTCTCCAACTTGTATAGTCTTGATTATCTCA
Organism: Saprospiraceae bacterium; assembly: GCA_020631545.1. Taxonomy (GTDB): domain Bacteria; phylum Bacteroidota; class Bacteroidia; order Chitinophagales; family Saprospiraceae; genus JAHDHB01. The sequence continues at coordinate 9,492 of JAHDHB010000204.1, forward strand.
ATTTGTACAATAATCAACTTAGTGGTAATATCCCCGATTTTTCAAACATGAATAGTTTGCTTGCTATCAGATTGTATCGTAATCAACTCAGTGGTGCTGTTCCAGATTTTTCTAATTTGCCCTTTTTACGAACCTTTCATGCCGATCATAACCAGTTAAGTGGTGTCGTTCCGAATTTCGCTAATTTACCTTTACTAAGTTCTCTTGATTTGAGTGATAATCAGTTAGACGGTAACATTCCCAATTTTACTTTTTTAGATAGGTTACGCTACTTGGATTTGGAAAGCAATCAACTCAGTGGAAACCTTCCAAATTTTGACAATATTCCCGATTTACGTTCGCTTTGGTTAAGAAATAATCAACTAAGCGGTAGTCTTCCTGATTTTAACAACATGCCTCTTCTCGAAGATATTTGGCTAGTGAACAATCAATTAACGGGGAATATTCCTAGTTTTTCTTCGCTCAGCAACCTCAAAACGCTGTGGTTAGACAACAACCAATTTTCAGGTATCGTCCCTGCATTTACAGGGTTGGATTATCTCGAAGTTATTGACAATCAATTCAATTTTGATGATATACTTCCCAATTTAACGAGTAATCTTGGTAACAACAATTTTTACTATGCGCCTCAGGATAGTATTTCAACACTACGCAACAACGACATGCTTTATGTCAATGCAGGCGGGAATTCGAATGACAATTCCTATACTTGGTTCTTGGATGGCGATTCCTTGACTACTATTGTGGGAGATAATACCATTTCTCCTATTGAAA
>JAHDHB010000205.1:0-2625 GCA_020631545.1 Saprospiraceae bacterium
ACCATATTTTGTCATTGTATAAGCTACATGATTCGAAAACCAACGAGCGTCCATGTTTAGAGGTGGTGAAAGATTTAGAACATGTGGATTATTACCTTTCTTCAAATGCGGTAAACAAGTTTTAGTCGTCAAAAAGGTGCCTCTTACATTTACGGAATGCATGAGATCGTAGCGTTTCATACTAGTTTGATCCGTAGGTGTCAAGCTAATAGCACTTGCATTGTTGACTAAAATGTCGATTCCTCCAAAGTGTTCTACGGCTTTAGCCACAGCCTTTTCGACCAATTCTTCATGACGGACATCTAGGACTACGGCCAAGGCTTTGCCTCCTGCTTTTTCCATTTCTTCAGCAGCCGTATAGATGGTTCCAGGGAGTTTGGGGTGTGGTTCCGTCGTTTTTGCAGCAATGACGATATTCGCACCTGCGTTAGCTAATCGTAAGCCAATGGCTTTTCCAATTCCACGGCTTCCGCCAGTGATGAAAACGGTTTTACCCTCAAAGGATTTATTCATAGTATTTTATGTTTTTGTCGTGGGCGCAAAATAAGCAATCAGAATGGAAATACAAAGATAAAAATAAAATGGGGAAGGTTTCCTATTGCTTTTTAACCTTGCTGATGAAAATATTTTTTTCAAAAAAATATTTGTTTTCTTTTGTTGCTTGTCAGTGTAGAATAGCTGCGAAAAATACGCTACATGAAATAGGGTATTGATAAATACAATAAATTGCCGTACATTGTGAGCATTCTTAGAAGCTTTTTTGAGTATTTATTTCTCTAAACTTTATTACTAAACATCAGCCACTCTTGATTATAGTATTTTGATGCTTCTAAACCAATTCTATACCGACTGATATTATTTAAGCCAATAAACCGTTTGGTGAACTTAATATCTAATAAAATAAATTAAACCTCGAATCGTATGTGAAAAATTATTTTTTCATACGCTTCCCTACTCTTTTGCAATTGATTAAAAGGAAAATGGATCCATCTTTTTAATTAATTGTACCTCTAGAGGTATGTCAAGTTTGAACCCGACATTTATGACTTGATACTTGTAAAGAATAGTATAATGTAAAAGTCTCAAAGCATTGAAAATACATAGGAGGAACTGAACAACTAACCGACTAATGAGTAGATTTTTCGTATGCTTTATCCTTGGTACTTTATTATTTTCTTGTACCACTAAGGATGAGGTGATTCCATCTATTGAAACCACTACTTTAGATCTCGAACAATTAATCGTCGAGAATACCCAGAAGGCAGAAGCAGGAACTATCAATTTTCAGCTTTCAGCTAAAGAATTTGAGCAGGCTTTAAGTCTTGCTACACAAACAACTGATAAGGATGCTTTTTTTAAAAATGAAGAATTACGTAACTCTTTTAGGAAGGCTATCAGGCAAGTATGGTTGGATAACAAGTTAATACCAAGATCTTCATGGAGAGGAGGAGATTGTGGAAAACGCTTTTTTGCTGAATCTTTTACCTTAGAACAAGGGTACACTTCTTCTAATAGCGATAGCTTTGCTTCGGTCATTTCTTACGGAAAAAATCATCTTTGGGCTTCTTCTTATGACTGTTTATCGTTGCAAGGAGGTGGGGCATTTATTTATAGAAGAAATTGTCCTTTTCTAAACAGTGATAATTGTATGGCTCGTGCTTTCTTTTATCAAGGAGCGGGGAATGCCAATATTTTTCCTGTATATAATTAATTCTTGTCAGGAAATCGAGTTTTCTTTCTTTGCAAAAAGTAAGGCTATACTTGAAGTTTGAGTACAACTATTTATTAGGCGGTAATCGAAGCATTACCGCCTAATAAACCAGTAACCGTTAACTGTACATCCAAAACCATAAAACAGACTTGGGCATAACAATTAGCAAACAGTTCCACCTATTTGCTGAGGTGGAAATACTGTAGCAGTTTTTTGGTGCGCTAATCCGTTACGCTGTACGATTTTATTTTTTAGGTTTTGCCAGATATTTGCTAAAAACATTAACATATCGGTCATCAAACGTAACTTTTGTTATCGCTTCATAAGGCTGTTTTGTTGCTGCTTTTTCCCAATTTCCTTGAGCATCAAAGGGAAGTATAGAAACCGATTTTTTCTTGACATCTTTTATCGCACCGATATAAAAATAGTCCTTTTCAGGTTCTTCACATTCAATAATGGCGTTAAGCTTCGTGTTTTGGATACTTTTGAAGATGGAGTTCCAGCTCTTTAGGTCGATTTTCCATTTTTTACCAACCTTTTTGAGTACTTTCTCTTTACGCATGATTTTATCGTAGAACTTATCGTACTTATTGTAGCGTATTTTCGTAATAGTTGCACGCGGGATAATGCTGTATCCTCCCAACTCGAAATCACTACATTCTTGTAGTAAAATAAATTCTGGAGCATAGCCAACGATATACCCATTGCTAGTTTCCTTAAAATCACCTTTTTCACGTGTAATTCTTACAAATTGTTTGTTTAGGAAATGTTCGGTGATGATATCGTTGAATTTAGTTTTCATGAGAAAAGATTTATAATGTATGACGTAAGAAGTACAATTTATGACAGTAATTCTCGGTTTGAGATAAAAAACATGTTTTTAGTAACTAAGGAGTGAAATCTTACCTATTTTG
>JAHDHB010000205.1:2635-10198 GCA_020631545.1 Saprospiraceae bacterium
TACGAACCAAGGGGTTGAACCCCCTTGCTATAGAACCTCGAAGGCGGTAGCCTTCTCTTGCGACCCTCTGATAGCTTCCTATGGCTTTTGTCAAACCGAGAATTGCTGAATTTATGATGTCAGAAATGCTGTAATATCTAACATCGTATTTCATAAACCGTACTTAAGAAGAAAGGGCAAACCGGCTTTCCGGCTTACCCTTCGACTATTAACGCGAATCTAAAAATTAATTTTTATATCTCTAGCTGCCACACATGAGGCAGTCTGGATTGTCAATACTACAAGATAGACCTTCTGTTGGAGTTGCCTCCTCTTCCATAGCGACTTCCGTTCCTCCAGCTTGGGTAAATTTTCGTTGATGCTTAGCACCTAAAGTAAACTTAATTGGATCTACTGCTGCTTTAGAGCGTAAGTAGTACATCCCTGTTTTTAAGCCGCTTTCCCAAGCATAAAAATGCATGGAGGACAGTTTGGCGAAGTTGGGACTTTCTACAAATAAATTCAAACTCTGGCTTTGGCAAATAAATGCGCCACGCTCTGCGGACATATCAATGATAGCCTTTTGTTTGATTTCGTAAGCCGTTTTATAAAGCGACTTGAGGTCTTCAGGAATTTCATCGATATTTTGAACCGAACCATTCGCAGCCATAAGGCGCTGCTTCATTTCATCATCCCATAGGTTCAAGCCTATCAAATCTTTAAGTAAGTGTTGATTAACAACAACATACTCTCCTGAAAGCGTTCTTCGAGTGTAAATGTTTGAAGTATAAGGTTCAAAACACTCATTATTTCCTAGTATCTGAGAAGTAGACGCCGTTGGCATTGGAGCCAATAAAAGACTATTGCGTATACCTGTCTTCTTAATCGTTTCTTTTAAGGATTTCCAATCCCATCTATCACTTGGCGTTACGCCCCACATATCAAATTGCAAGATACCTTCACTAGCAGGGGACTTAGGGAAAGATTTATAGTGTCCTTCCGTTTTTGCCAGTTCGGCAGATTCCGTCAATGCTGCAAAATAGATAGTTTCGAAGATCTCTTTATTCAACTTTCTAGCTTCCTTGCTTTCGAAAGGGAAGCGCATAAGAATGAAGGCATCTGCCAAACCTTGTACACCAATTCCAATTGGACGGTGGCGCATATTGGAGTTTTCCGCTTCTTTTATTGGGTAATAGTTGATATCAATAACTTTATTCAAGTTACGAGTCACAACCCTTGCTACTTCGTATAAGCGTTGGAAATCGAATTGAGCGTCATTAACAAACTTACCTAAAGAAATAGAAGCCAAGTTGCAAACAGCCACTTCATCTTTAGAGGTATATTCCATGATCTCTGTACATAAATTACTAGAGCGAATAGTACCTAAGTTCTTTTGGTTCGATTTCTTATTGGCGCTATCCTTATACAACATATAAGGTGTGCCTGTTTCAATTTGAGATTCAAGGATAGCAAACCAAAGATCCTGTGCTTTAACAGTTTTTCTTGCTATTCCTGCTTGCTCATATTTATGGTAGAGGGCTTCAAATTCACCTCCGTAAGTATCACACAAACCAGGCGCTTCATTAGGGCAGAATAAAGACCAGTTTCCATTGTCTTTTACTCGTTGCATGAAGAGATCCGAAATCCACATAGCGTAGAATAAATCCCTAGCACGCTGCTCCTCTTTACCGTGGTTTTTCTTTAATTCTAAAAATTCAAAAACATCGGCATGCCAAGGCTCTAAGTACATGGCAAAAGCACCTTTTCGCTTTCCTCCTCCTTGGTCTACATAGCGAGCGGTATCATTAAATACACGCAACATCGGTACTACACCATTCGAGCTGCCACCAGTTCCCTTGATATAACTACCTTTTGCTCTTACATTATGGATGCTCAAGCCAATGCCTCCAGCAGATTGACTGATTTTGGCACAGCGAGATAAGGTTTCAAAGATACCTGGGATACTGTCCTCCGTCATCGAAAGTAAGAAGCAAGAAGATAATTGTGGCTTAGGTGTACCAGCATTAAATAAAGTCGGGGTTGCATGGATAAACCATTTTTCCGACATTAAGTTATAGGTCTCAATTGCAGAGGTAATGTCTTCACCATGAATACCTACCGCAGCGCGCATAAGCATATGTTGAGGACGCTCTACAACTTTTCCATCCATTCTTAATAAATAAGAACGCTCTAAAGTTTTGAAGCCGAAAAAGTCAAAACTATAATCCCTATCGTATATAATAGCCGAATCTAATCGGTCTTTATGTTTCTCTATAATTTCAAAAGTCTCATCGCTTATGAGTTTGGCACAACTACCCGTCCTAGGATCAACATAGTTATACAGCGCTTTCATCGTGGCGAAAAAAGATTTTTTGGTATTCTTATGCAAGTTCGAAATAGCAATTCTTGCAGCAAGGATGGCATATTCAGGATGATTGGTCGCCATCGTAGCCGCTGTTTCTGCTGCAAGATTATCCAATTCTGAGGTCGTAACCCCGTCATAAAGACCTTGGATAACTTTCTTAGCAATTTCAATCGGCTCAATGTATTTCGGATCTAGTCCGTAACACAATTTTTTGACTCTCGCGGTAATTTTGTCAAAACTGACATTCTCTCTTTTCCCACTTCTTTTTACTACTTGCATAATAGGATACGGCTCTTTTTATGTGTTTGGAAAATGAAATTAATGGCTAAAAACAAAGGTTTAGCGTAATAATTACATCTTTATATGGGTCAAATCAAGGGTGTCTCTAGTACAAACGACTTACAACTCCTAATTTTACAGCAGACAGACTGAAAATTAAAGGCTTAAAAAATAGATTAAGTTGGCGTACTGTGGTCAGCACGCCAAACTTAATCAGAGCCAGTTATAGAAGAGTAAAAAAAGAAGAGACAATTCAAGGCGTAACAATCAGAAAGTAAGGTTATTACTTTGTTGTTACTAAAAATCCTCATCCAGTGAGAAAACCTGCTTCTCTTTGTCAACCATCACTCCAGCTTTTTGGTAATCGCCTACGCGCTTCTCAAAAAAGTTGGTCTTACCTTGCAGTGAAATCAATTCCATCCATGGAAAAGGATTCTGTGTTCCGTAGTGTACATCGTTGCCAAGCGAAACTAAAAGTCGATCCGCCACAAATTCAATATATTCCGTCATCATTGCTGCGTTCATGCCTATTAAAGAAACCGGCAACGCGTCTGTAACAAATTCTTTCTCAAATTCAACAGCTTCCGTAATAATTTGCTCCACAACCTTTTTATCAAGTTTGTTTTGAAGCATAGAATACAGCAAACAGGCAAAATCACAATGTAACCCCTCATCACGGCTAATCAACTCATTAGAGAAGGATAAGCCCGGCATCAATCCTCGTTTCTTTAGCCAAAATATGGCGCAAAAACTACCCGAGAAGAAAATCCCCTCTACAGCAGCAAATGCTACGAGTCGATGAGCAAATGAAGGTGCGTTTTCTATCCAATTTAAAGCCCAATTAGCTTTTTTGGACACGCAATCTAGATTCTCAAGTGCGTTAAACAAATAGTCTTTCTCTACAGCGTCCTTAATATAGGTGTCAATAAGTAGGCTGTATGTTTCAGCGTGTATATTTTCTATCGCTACTTGGAAACCATAAAAACAACGTGCTTCAGGAATTTGGACTTCCCGCATAAAATTAAGCACTAAGTTTTCATTAACGATTCCATCACTAGCAGCAAAAAAAGCAAGCACATGTTTAATAAAGTGCTGTTCGTCTTTACTCAAATGTTCCCAGTCCGTTAGGTCTTGAGCCAAATCGACTTCCTCTGTTGTCCAAAAAGAAGCTTCTGCTTGTTTATACATTTTCCAAATCTCATCGTGTTCGATTGGGAAAAGAACAAAACGCTTCGTGTTTTCCTCAAGTATCGGCTCAACTAACTTCGTCATCAGTAGTATTCAGTTTAATCGGTTGAAATAACAGTTAGCCAAATGAAACTTTCCTTACTCTAAATTGGTCTTTCCAATTCAAAATTTTATCTCCACATTTACAATACAAACAACGGTTTTTGAACTCTGCTCTTCGCTCGTTTTTTTTGGCTTTTGATTCGTAAAAGGAATGATTTTTATTTCGCTCCCTTTGCTATCACAAACTTACTACATCTTACCCATTTTACCAAGTTTTGTTTCTTTGAAGTTATCCACATCGTGTGTATAACTGGTCTAAGATTTTGATTTACAGGTTTTAGTTTTTGTGAATAATGTTACTAACATTGTTAAAAACTACTTGTGGATAAAACTTCTTTTTTTATCCACATTGGGCTATTATGGCATGGAACTTGAGCAGCAGCTCAGCTTGATTTAAAAGCTTTCATGTGTAAATAATTGATAGCGAAAACAAGGAGGAGAAAACGTTTTGTTAATGTTATTTTGATATTGTTTTCAAGGTAATTTTTGGGTGAATTATGGTTTTTTGATGGTGAAAAGTCGACCTGATAAGAATTTTTAACCAACTAAGGATTATAAGAGGCTATGAGAACGATTTTGACGATTTTTTGGTAGCGCCAAGCCTTAAAATAAAAGTAGTCTTGACTCCAAATAGAAATCAAGACTACTTTGTATATCTACTTAAGTGATGAAGGAAAGACGGGCAACATTAAATTTGCCATTCTTAACGCATAAATCAAACTATTTCATCCTCTTGTACATGTTGCGGTTACCGATGCCCATGCGTTGAAGGAAATGGACAAAAGAAACCCTTAATACTCCAAAACCATACTTCATACTACGGCGGAAGTTAATGGAAGAAGCTTCTTCGAAGTATTTGGTAGGGCAAGTGACTTCTGCAATTCCAAAATCGGCATAGATGATTTGGGAAAGCATTTCATTGTCAAAGACGAAATCATCATCGTTATCATTAAAGTTGATGGTTTCTAGTACGTCTCGGCTAAACGCTCTGTAGCCCGTGTGGTATTCGGAGAGTTTATGGTTGACTAGGATGTTTTGAGTGAAGGTAAGAAAACGATTTGCATACCATTTATATAAGGGCATTCCTCCTTTTCTAGCGCCTTTTCCAAGTATCCGTGAACCTAATACAACATCATATAGATCATTGCCAATAATACTAATCATAGCCGGCAATAAAAGAGGTGTATATTGGTAGTCAGGGTGCAACATGATAACGATATCACCTCCAAGCTCTAAGGCTTTGTTGTACAGGGATTTCTGATTGCCTCCATAGCCGGTGTTTTTCTCATGACTAATAATATGTCGGATGCCTAGCTTTTTACCTACTTCAATGGTATTATCGGTACTGCAATCGTCGCAAAGGATAACTTCATCCACTAAATTAAAGGGAATTTCGTTATAGGTTTTTTCTAAAGTCAAAGCTGCATTGTAAGCAGGAAGAACGACGACGACTTTTTTATTCTTATACATGGTGTAGCACGGATTCAGTGTTAAGTAATTCTCTTGTAAACGTTTGTTGACTCTTCGTAAGATGTTCGATTCTTAACCAACAACATCTTTTATAACGTAGTTTTTTGATTTAGGGCTGCTTTTGACGTAAAAAAATCTTTTAAAGGCACAAAAGTAAGAATGTTATGCTGAGTTTGGTAATATTGGTTGTTTTTTTTGGAAAGAAGATTGATTGTGAATGATGAACTTTCATCATAAAGCGATGCAAAGTGCTATTCTGAACGTACTTGTAAAGAGAACTATATAGTGTTTGACAGAAAACGATCATTCTAGTGGTTCAACTAATAAGTTCTTGACAGTTTATGCTTGTTATTTTTCGGTTATCCTGCGTTGCTCATCGGTCAGGTAGCTACCGTACTTTCCCTCTTTGCGCCTTGGGTAACAAAAAAATCACCTCGCCTATACTATCAACTACTCGTTTTGCCTTCAACCGATGACTAGCAATGGCAAAAACATCAAAAAAATGCCTTTTTCGTTCAGACACTATAGCCGTGTCTACGGTGTGAACGTTAAATAGTTTATAATTAATAAGGAATAGTTAGTAAATTTGTAGGCATAACGTCGAAAGTTTATTATTTGTACAGTTTTTCTAATTGAATAGCGCTAGGCGCGTGCAGTTTTTCGCTGTGAAACCCCTCAAGACCTTCTTGTGTCCCCTATGTGCCCTCACACGCTAATGTCTTCGAAAAAACTATGTGTCTCGTATGTGGGACATAATTACGTTTTTTTTACACAATTTTTTTAAAATCAGTGCAATAGGGGGCATCGTGATTCCACTGTTTATAAACTAACTACCAGTGAAAAATAACAAGGTTTCCTTTTCCTCTTCTCCCCTCGTCATAGGAACCATGCGCCTAGGAGAATGGGGGACAAAAATGACAATTCAAGAATTAGAATACTTTGTAGATGAATGCATTGCCCTAGGTTTAGTTGATTTTGATCATGCAGATATCTATGGTGATTATACGACGGAAGCTGATTTCGGTCGCTTGTTAAGACAGCGGCCAGATCTACGCCAAAAAGTACGACTGACGACTAAATGTGGAATTCGATTAGTAACTCCAGAACGCCCCGCGCACACCATAAAGTCATACGATTCTACTAAAAAACATATCCTCAGTTCCGTTGATGCCTCTTTGCAAAACTTAGGGATAGAGCAAATTGAGCTATTTTTACTTCATCGACCAGATTATTTGATGAATCCTCAGGAGATAGCTCAAGCTGTTGAAAAATTGAAAATAGCGGGAAAAATTAAGCATTTTGGTGTTTCCAATTTTAGTGCTTCGCAATTCGAATTGTTACATGCCTTCACGCCACTAGCGACCAACCAAATCGAAATTTCGCTCACGCATCTTGAGGCCTTTCAGAACGGAACACTCGATCAATGCCTCCTGCATGGTATTGCGCCTACGGCTTGGTCGCCTTTTGGAGGTGGAAAACTATTTTCGAACAATTCAAGCCCTAGAATCAAGCGGATACAACAAGTAGCTCAAAAAATAGCCAAACGTTATGAAGTCCAAGTAGAGCAAATTCTTTTAGCTTTTCTCTATAAGCATCCATCGCAAATCATCCCAATTATTGGGTCAAGCAAAATCAACCGCTTAAAATTGGCTCTCCAGGCGTCTAAAATTGTACTTAAACACGAAGAATGGTACGAATTATTCGAAGCCTCTTCAGGTAAAGAAGTGCCCTGAACAAATGTTGTTCTTTAAAATACGATGTAAGATTAAGAAGTATGATTTTAAACAAGAATCATCTCAAATTAAAAACTAAAAGTCGCTTTGAGTGTTCTTCTAATAACACAAGTCCCAAACCGTGATTACAGCCCCTTTGTAGCAATTTTGTTCATTTTTCGTATTACTAACCATTAACCAGCCAATTATGTTTAATTTTTTCAAAAAGAAATCACCACTCGAAGTCCTTCAAACCAAGTACGAAAAACTACAAAAACAAGCTTTTGAGCTTTCTAGGACAAATCGTAAGCTAGGTGATCAAAAATATGCCGAAGCACAAGCTGTATTGGAGGAAATTGAAGCATTAGATAAATCGAAATAAACCAACTCCGCTTCAAACTTGCCATGAGGGGCGGTCGGTTTTAATTAATCATAATGTGTTTTTTGATTTTTCGTATAGCAATCGAT
>JAHDHB010000206.1 GCA_020631545.1 Saprospiraceae bacterium
AGCTTCGGCTTCCATGCGTAGCCTATTTAGGACTAATCGTTCTTCTTCGAATAGGTTTCTGAAGACGCTGGTTTTTGCGATATCTATGTGTACGGACATGTTTGCTAGTATTTTCTTTGTCAATTCACCCAAGTTACGAAGAAATGACATAATAAGCAATTGGCGGCAATGTTTTATGACTTCCATTTCAGCTTTACAGAGTTCTCTAAGCCTTCGTACTATCCTATGAATGACCTCTTCTGCTTGGTCATCTTCATAATCTCCTAGGATGGCAGTTATCATTTTCCCTGGTTTGTTTGATGCTAATAACTTTTTGTGATCCAGTGTTTTGGCATCTATCATTTCAAAACCTGTGAAGATTTCATCTGGGGTAAGTTGTGTTCTCATCGTAGGTTTTCCATTTCCTACAAAAACGACTACACTTTTGATAGGAACATTTGGGTAGTAATACCGAATCATTGCTACATACAAATTGACACGAAAGATCATCTTTGCGTCATTATAGCTTTGATATTCAATGTGCAAAATCATTTCTCCCCCATCTTCTGTCTCCAACCAGTAGCATTCATCCACCTCACGTTCTAAGGTTGTTTGCATTTTTGCCTTACGATACGAAATATTAATCACCGTTAAATTCAATTTATCTGATACGATGGGTAATATTGCTTCATCTGCAATTTCGTGCAACACCTTATCAAAGAGATTCCCTTCTTTTTTGGGCTTATTTTTACTTGATTTCTTCTTGTCCATAATCTAAAATTTCTAGGTCTAACTTTGAGACAAAAAACAAGTGTCTCTACTTCTAAGACTAAAAAAGGCCAAAATTCCATAAAAAATTTTGCACTTTTTTAATTTGTATTTAATTAAAAATATTTTAAATTTCAACAAAATGGAGTGTTTATAGTATTTACAGCCCGAGAGGCTTTTTATTTTATAGATGAATATTTTTTTATTGCAACTGACTTTAGGCTCCTTTTAATTCATGATTCTGGGATTGATGTTGTACTCCTCTATCGTCTTCCTAAACAATAAATTATTATCTTTGCTTTGAAAATAATTTACTTGAAATCTACATCAAATGAAAATAAAAAAAGTCATTAGCTACTTGGAATCCATTGCTCCTTCTAGCTATCAGGAAAGTTATGACAATGCAGGGTTAATCGTCGGGTATCCAGATCAAGAAATTACGGGGGTATTACTGTGTTTAGATTCTACAGAGGCCGTTTTGGACGAAGCGATAGAAAAAGGCTGTAATCTAATCATTGCGCATCATCCGATAGTATTTAGAGGTTTGAAAAGATTCAATGGAAGAAGTTATGTGGAAAGAGTAGTGATGAAAGCGATCAAACATGATTTGGCTATTTATGCTTCTCACACCAATTTAGATAATGTAAAGCATGGTGTTAATGCAAAGATTTGTGAAAAATTAGGCTTAAAAAATACTCGTATTCTAGCGCCCAAAGCATTTTACAAGCGTTTGTTTACCTTTTTACCTGTTGATGCTGTAGAAAAAGTACGAAAAGCTTTGTTGGAAGCCGATTCTAATGCTCAATTGAAAGTCTATGCTGCTGTAGGAGCAGAATCTCAAGGAGAACATGCGAGGGCCAAAATGAAATTGGAGGTTCGTTATCCGTTGGCATCTGAAGGGAAATTGCTAGGAATATTGAAGGCTATGCATCCTGATGCTTCTCCTGTGATCGATATTATTGCTTCCGAAACAAAACACCCAGAGATTGGATCAGGGATGATTGGCGAATTGGCTAAGCCTATGGATGCTGAAAAATTCTTGGCAAAACTGAAAAAAACAATGAAAGCAGGTTGCGTAAGACATACAGAATTACTAGGAAAACAAGTGAAAAAAGTAGCTGTTTGTGGCGGTTCTGGAGGTTTTTTGCTAAGGCAAGCCTTTCGTAATCAGGCTGATGTGTTTGTGACTGCCGACTATAAGTATCATGAGTTTTTTGATGCTGATGGAAAGATTGTGATAGCCGATATTGGACATTATGAGAGTGAACAATTTACAATCGAGCTATTTAATGACTTATTAACGAAGAATTTTAGTACCTTTGCAGTTCATTTGACGGAAATCAACACAAATCCAGTAAATTATTTGTAATATAATATGGCAACTAAGAAAGATGTTACCGTAGAACAAAAGCTTAGGGCTTTGTTTCTCTTGCAACAAGTAGATTGTAAAATCGATGAAATTGCGATCTTAAAAGGTGAGCTTCCTATGGAGGTTCGTGACTTGGAAGATGAAATTATTGGCTTGCAAACGCGTGTCACTAATCTTGAGAAAGGTGTTCAAGGATATGCAGATGAAATTACCGGCCACCATAACAAAATACAGGAGGCGGAAAATCTCATCTTACGCTATGAAAAGCAATTAGAGGAAGTAAAGAACAACCGAGAATATGAGGCTTTGATGAAGGAACTTGAGCTCCAGAAATTGGACATCAAGCTTTCGGAAAAGAAGATTCGAGGAATTAAGCACACGATGACGGATAAGGAAAGGATTCTTGAAACTGCTAAGGCGAATGTAGCAAAGAAAGAGAAGGTCTTGGAGGAGAAAAAAGTGGAACTTGAACAGATTATTGGGGAGACCGAAAAAGAGGAAGTAAAGCTTCTTAAGAAGTCTGAAAAAGCGGAAAAAGATATTGAAGAACGTCTAATCAAAGGCTATAAGAAGATTCGTAAAGCTTATCGCAATGGATTGGCTGTCGTAACTGTAGAGCGAAATTCTTGTGGAGGTTGCTTTAATAGAATTCCTCCTCAGATGCAATTAGAAATTGCTCAACGTAAGAAGGTTATCGTCTGTGAGCACTGTGGACGTGTCCTTGTTGATGAAAACATCATGTCTGAATCTACCATTGACCAAGAGCAAGGGTGATTTAGTTAGAAGTTAAAAATGAAGAGTTAGGAGTATTATTCTTTCTTGCTAATTCTTTGGTGATATAATGGTTTAGTTTCAGTACATCTTTTGCACTGATTAAACCACTTTTACCGCAAGATGCAATTTAAAGATGTCCTTATCTTACCGTTTTCATACAACGAAAAGGACAAAATAACCCAATCAAAAACATGAAGGTTTTGGTGTTTGACCGCATCTTTTTCCTTCAATTGGTACAAATTTTGGAGTCCTGAGATAGTAACATATCTCAGGATTTTTTTATTTTAATAGGAGTAAAGAACGGTGAGAAAATCTTTGTGTTTCCTTTGTAAACATAACACCGAAAGTTTGTTTTTGTGCAAAATTTTTACTTTAAGTTGGAGTTAAGTGTTTGAATAATAAATATGTTGGGTGCTAATGGGTTTTGCGTTTTTTAAGATTGATGACAATTCCGAGTGCTATTGCGAATAACTCCTAACTCTCAACTTTTAACTAATGGCCTAGCCATCTTGAGCCCCTTGTGGGAAATAATTTAACCGCTACCAATGAAAAACCCGATCTTGCTTTTCTTCCTGCTTTTCCTAGCATCTCCAATCGTTGCGGCTCATTTCGAATTCACCCCTAACGCTCGTTCCGCTTATCAAAAAGTTCTCAGTCTCAAATTCCAAGAAGCCAAAGTCTTGTTAGAAAAGGAACGAATTAATAATCCGAATAATCTTATCACCTACTACATCGAAAACTACATTGACTTCTTCACGATATTTATCAATGAAAATTATACGGAATTCAAGCGCTTGGAAGCGAATAAGGATAGGAGGTTGGAATTGATTGCAAAAGGAGATACACGTTCTCCATTTTATCTATACACCCAAGCAGAAATCAATTTGCAATGGGCGATTGCTCGACTAAAATTTGAAGAAAACTTCACTGCTTTACGCGAAATTCGAAAAGCCTACAAGCAATTGGAAGAAAACGAGCGAAAATTCCCAAGTTTCATCGTTAACAAAAAGAGTTTAGGCATTTTACATGCTATGATTGGAACCATTCCCGACAGCTATAAATGGGCGGTGAAAATGGTCGGTATGGACGGAACCATCAAGGAGGGAACCCGAGAAATCGAACAAGTCATTAAATATTCAAAGTATAACGACTTTATTTTCGAACAAGAAACGGTCGTCATGTATGCCTTGTTGCTCCTACACATTGGGAATCAAAGTGAAGAAGCTTGGAATATCATTCGAACCTCAAAATTGAATACCGCAAGTAATCCGCTTGCTTGTTTTGTACTAGCAAGCGTAGCTCAGCATACTGGTCGAAATGATGAAGCGATTCGCCTACTAAAAGCAAGGCCGAAGGGGGAACAATATCACCCGTTTCATTTCTTAGATTATATGCTAGGACTCTCCAAACTCTACCGCTTGGATTCGGATGCTGATGTCTATCTCAAGCGTTATACAAGGAAATTCAAAGGACGAAATTATGTGAAGGAGGCTTACCAGAAATTGGCTTGGCACAGCCTTTTGCATGAAGGAGGCGCACAATATTCCTACTACTCTTCTCTAGCGAAAACCAAGGGGCACGCTATTATTGATAGCGACAAAAAGGCCTTGAAAGAAGCGCAATATGGCCCAAAACCGAATCTCACACTCCTCAAAGCTCAATTATTGTTTGATGGTGGTTATCATGATCGCGCAGCACAAATCCTAGAAAGCAAAACGAGCAGCAGCTTCTCCGAAAAACGCCACCAACTGGAGTATGTTTATCGTTTAGGTCGAATTTATCACAAAAAAAGAAGCTACACGCAAGCACTTTCCTACTACCAAAGCACCATAGACCAAGGTGAATATGAATCCTACTATTTCGCTTGCAATGCAGCGCTCCAAAGCGGCCTCATCCACGAAAAGAAAGGACAAAAGGAGTCGGCCAAGTCTTTCTACCGAAAATGTCTATCTATCAAGCCGGATGAGTATAAGAATAGTTTGCACCAAAAGGCGAAAGCGGGCTTGAATCGCTTGAAGTGATACTTCTATAATTCTTCATAACTCCTTGACTGTGCGTTTTTCTGTAACCCCCGAATTCATTCGGGGGAACGTTCCTGTTCTTCCCCTGATTGAAATGATTGAAATCAGGGGTTACGGAAAGGTTGTCCTTGTTTGCCTGTGTATTACAACATCAGGGCACTTACGTTGCCCTATTCCGATTACTTCACCAACTCCACCACTCTTCTCAAGCTCTGTTGATTATCTTCGTGGTAGATAGCGTCTAGGACGTCGATTTTTTCACGAGTGGTTAAGTGGAAAGTCATGGAGGCGCGTTCGTTGGTTTTGCTAGGGCGATAGATGAAGCGGATGAGCTCTACCTTGTGTCTTCCTAGTAATTCTTCGGTGTAATTGAGTAGATGATCGTGCTGGTAGTCTTGCAAAGTACTACTTAATGCTGCGATATTCAAGGGGTTGAAAAAACTACCTAAAATACTACTGCTACTGCTTGAAATGTCATCTACTTTATCCGAACCCCTTATCTGTACGATGAGAATACCACTGGTGTTTTTTTGAATCCATTCATGAAAAACCTCTACGAATCGAGCTACAGACTCAATCCCATAATTATCGCGCCATCCAGCATCCATGACTTCTAGCTCCGGTTTGCTTGGAAGGTGGACATTCGGTAAGATGTAGGGATACGTCGAATTCATGCGTAAAGCAGAGGTGAAAGCGAGATTGTAAGCATCTTGCTCTGCAAAAAACTTTCCAAAATCAATGGCGTCTAACTCCGTAACACCGTTGTCGTGGTTCCCCATACCCGTTTTGGCCATATAGGTGACGCCTTGTGGCGAAATGATTAAGCGACGTGCATCATTGGTAATGACTGGGGTCAGGAATAACATGGGAATGATTCCTTCCCGCTCGGGGTTTCGATAATCGATTAACCGTTTGTCTATTAGGCCATTGGTGTTTTCAATCATTTGCTGCTCCATGATGTAGCCTCTATCTTTGGGGTAGGTATAGCCGTTTTTTTCAAAATTACGCCAAGGCAAAAACAAATCATTGGCAACGCCCATAAAAACAATGGGATTGAGCAAATCAGCTCCAATGATGTCAATATGTCTTTGAGCATAGATATCGATTTCATTCCCAAGCTGTTGCTCTAAATAAAGGTCCCTAAAATAGGACATGCCAAGCATTCCCCCAGAAGCACCAGCCATTAAGGCGGTGTGTTTCATCAACTTGCCGGAGGTTAAACTATCGGCTGTTTGTAGGACTTGCATAGCCCAAACGGCTTGTCTCAAACCACCGCCGCTGGAATTTAGAATGACTAATTTCGGTTTTCGTCCTACTCGACTCGTTTGAAACTTATTCCGCCAAGTCTTTAAGATTTGTAAAGTCGTGTCTACATCTTTTTCGTAAGCTTCAGGACTGTGTAGGCTGTCCATCCTTTCGTAAGTATAAGGGGCGGGAGCTGTGGTATAATTGAGGCCATAAGCTTGATTTTCCATCGTACTGACGCCAATACTAGAGAGATAATCAATTCCTAAAAATAACACGATAATCATCGTAATACGCCAGGCCTTAAACCAATACGTTAAAGCTCCTGCTAGGGAGACTAATATGGCATAGCCAATGAGCATACTGGCGCCAGCAGGAATTCTAAAAGCAGGTACATCGACTAAAGCTCCTAGGGCAAAAAGTAAAACGATACCAGCTACCTGAAAGATTAAGGCATTCATATGATTCTGCTCGAATACCTTCATCAATAGTTTTGGAGGATAATGGCCTACTTGCCGTACTAGCTTGGTTTTTAAGGGAATCGTTAAGTACGTTTCTACACGCCAAGCATCTTTCTGTAATTTTTCCGATTCTATTTTGAGCATTCGTTTAGCGGCTCTTTTCGATAGTTTTTTAGATTTCTTTGGCCTTTTTATTTTTCTAAAATTGAGAATATCTTTATTGGTGACTTGAAAGTAGAAGGAAATGATGCCCAACATACTGGCTAAACCTAGGAGAAAACCGATACAATAGAGTAGAATGGTTGAAAATGGGGCGATTTCATTGTACCACTGAAACTGAATGACGCAAATTAAATAGGTAATAACAAATGCTAGGGGTAACAAGGCATTATTTACACAAAACTTAGTGAAGGGACGATTCAAGGAAGCCAAAAAGGGAAAACGATAACTATTCACTATGTAAATAGTCATATTCCAAGCCATAAGAAAGCCTCCAAAGGCTAGTCCGACCCAGAAAAAACTGTAAAAACTCACGCGGCCCATGTATTCAGGATTCAGCAACAAAAACTTGAGCCCGAAGCGTTTACCTAGGCTTCCTGTCGCTGTTGCTGTAAGCAACAACCAGAATAACAGCAACAAATGGTTATTGCGAAAATGCAATACCATAAGTTGAACAGCAAAAGAGTAAATTGTATTTTTTATTCGCTCGTCCATAATGTATAGCTAGGTTCGCCGATCACTTCTTGTCTCTCGGCTAACTTTTTCTTGACCGTTCAATTCAAAAGATGCCAACAAGGAAATTGAAAATTACCTGCGGACAGTAAAACTCAGCACTCATCCCCATTTTTTTGTTATTTTTGCACTAGGCCATTTAATCGGAATGCTTTTTGATTTTTAGTAAAAAGCAGTAAGGTTTTTCCCAAGTTTGGAAAAATAATATAGGGGGTTATGACAGAAAGCGTTCTGACGGTTTACTCGTAATTCTTCATTTAGTGGCTCTGCTGCGTGTAAAATATTAACTCGCCAAAGGAATTATATTTCATTGGCAAAACATATACCAAAACCCAAGTTCCTAAACATCTAAATATGAAAATTGCTAAACTCGTTTGTGTTTTCGGTCTATTATTGGCCATTAATTCATTAAACGCACAAAAGTACATCCATAGTTACGTTACAGACCGAAAATTTTCTCATCCAGAAGATCTTTTTGGGTATACCTTTATTCCTGGAGAGATGGAGTTTACGGATGGAGACAAAGAATCTTTGGACGCTGGAGAGATTGTGTTTAAAACTACCTACCAACAACTTAAAGTTAGGGGGATGCGTCAATATGAAGGAAATTATAGTGTAATTTCTACGAATGCTGTGAAGTATGGTTATATCATGAAATTGATGGATGCTCGTAATCCAATTGACCAAGGCCACTTAAAATTTGTCCTTGATGATAATGATAATGTGGATGCTTTGATTTTTAAGAAATCAAGAGAAACACAAGAGATTATTTTTTACCAAGAAAAAATCAGTAGCCGTAAAAGCGAACAGGAAGAAAAATACTTTTCTGACCGTGGAGAAATCATGCTCCTAGAGGCAGATTCTATTTGGGGAGAAACGATTAAACCTTTCTTCCGTTCTTCTCGTACAGAGCAAGATCGTATTGAAATGAAAGACAGCATTTCTATACAATTCATTGAAGATATAGTTGTTAAAACAAAAGAAAAGCCTGAAGAGGAAGAGGAGGAAGAAGAAACTGTTTTTGAAAATACTGAACCTACTTTGGAGGAAGAAGATGATCCTTTTAATGAAGATATGGAGGAGGATGAAGATGATTCTGATCCTTTTGCTGGACGCATCAAGAAAAAGAAAAAGGAAAAACCTGTTGAAGAAGTTGTCGAGGAAGTGATTGAAGAGGTAGAACCTGAAGTCGTTGAGGTAGAAGAAATGGGGACTGATGGAGAGGAAATGATGGAAGAAGGAGGGAAGAAAAGTAAGCGTTTGAAGGAAGAGAAGGATCCAAAAGTCAAAGAAAAACGAGAGTACAAAATTGTTGTTCGTTTTACAAGATGGGAAGGAAAAGGGGACGAAGCTTATCAAAAAGAAGTGAAGTTGGAATATCCTATCAAAAGCTGGAAAAAACGTACTAGCCCAGATCCAAATGATAAAGATACTCGACACTTAATGGAGTTTTCTTCTAAACCGAACAGTATTTTAGTTTATTTAGATGAAAATGACACCATTTCTCAAATAGAAATCGGTACAGTAACGTATTATCTAAGAGGCTTTTAACTAAAAAATATGAAGGATGAGGAATTATTGTAGTGAATATTTCTTCATCCTTCATTTTCCACCAAGAAAAGAACCTTCCATTTTCAAAAAATGCACTTCATTTGAAAAAAGACATTGACCAAGAAGCTATTGCGAATCTCCGCAAGCGTTATCAATTGCATACTCTTGAATTAGAAAGCGTTGCTGATGATCCATTTCGACAGTTTCAAACATGGTTTCAAGAAGCCTTGGAGGCGATGGGAAGCCGAGAACCTAATGCGATGACTTTAGCAACGGCTTCTGCTGCGGGAATTCCCTCGGCTAGAATTGTGTTGCTCAAGGGATTTAGTGAAGAGGGTTTTGCTTTTTATACCAACTATGAGAGCCAAAAGGGGAAAGAGTTAGCGGAAAATCCAAATGCTGCCATCGTCTTTTTCTGGCCTCAACTAGAGCGCCAAGTACGCATCTGTGGAAAGGTGGAAAAAATGACGCATCAAGAATCGGAGACTTACTTCCAAAGTCGTCCAAAAGCGAGCCAAATGGGAGCGGCAGCTTCGCCTCAGAGTCAAGTTATTCCCAATAGAAAATTCCTAGAAGAAAACTTAGAGAATCTAACAGAACAGTATGAAAATGAGGCTGTTTTGCCTTGTCCTTTACATTGGGGCGGTTATCGCCTTATTCCTACGAGCCTAGAGTTTTGGCAAGGAAGACCTAGCCGTTTGCACGATAGAGTACGCTATGTTCTGGAGGGGAAAGCATGGAAAATTGAACGCTTAGCTCCTTGATGAGGATTGAGAAGCGTTTGTGCGATTTTATTCGATGAATCATTAAATCCTGACAAACAGCTCATTTTTCCACTGGATTATTATTCCAAAAAAGGTTAACTTTATCTTTTGATGTCCCCTTAATTTAAACCGACACCAATGAATACGATTCAATTAAGACAACAATTACAACAGTATATTGCTCAAGCTGATGATAATATCTTACAAAAAATGTTCAATCTAGTGGAGAATCATTTTCAATCATCACAATCGATCATAGGTTCTTCTGCTCAAGGGGAACAGTTGACACAAGCCCAGTATGAAGAAAGAATTGATAATGCAGAAAAAGACATTTTAGATGGGAATGGCAAAACACCTGATGAAGCTCGAATCTGGCTTGAATCTAGAAGAAAAAGATGAAAGTATACAAGGTTATTTGGTCAACACCAGCATTGCAAGATTTGCTTGATATTCATGATTACATTTTCTTAGAATCTCCTCAAA
>JAHDHB010000207.1 GCA_020631545.1 Saprospiraceae bacterium
GTAATAGAAGCTAGTACTTCGCTAAACTCCGCAGCTAGAACGTATTTGCCATCTTTTTTTTTATTTGGTTGAAATATTTACTTGACATGATAGTTGTAGAGCGTTATTTTGAAAAACTATAACAATTTCTAGGTCTTTCTCGAACACCGCAAGAAATGCTTGACAAAAAATAGATGCTTTGAAGCAAAATATTTCTTGCAAATCTGTAAAGAATTCCCTATTTTTGTATCGCTCATCTTACCGTTATAGGAAGAAGGAGCTTCGAGGCTCGGTACATCATGAAATGTATCGAGCCTTGCGGTTTTAGTGGATGTCTGGTAATTTTCTTTTCATTTTTTGCTTTATTTGTTTTCTACCTCTCTTCTCATTTAAATAATAAGCGGTCAATAGATAATAGTCTTTTCCACTTCGTTGCGGTTCTAAAATAATCACATACTCTTCGTCTTTATCATAGATATACGTCCGGATAACATCGCCCCGTTTCTTTGTACGATCCATGTAACTAAATACCTCAACATTATTCATTTTTTCTCCTTCTAAAAGGTATTTCACCCAATGCAGTCTTTGGGATCGCTCTAATTCAAAAATTCTTCTTTTTATTTTTTTCCCCTCTTCATTTTTATCATCTTTTGTTGTTAAATGATGAAACATAGTATCTAATGCAGATTCTCCATCTTCTTTTTTTATCGGTCTTATTTGTTTACTACGAAAAAATAATGGCGCATTTTCATCAAAGTCTCTTTTGAAAATTCGATAAAGCGATTGTTTTCTTTGCCCTTCAGTTAAATGTAATAACTCCAATAAATCTGGATACTCTTTTATTAAATTCATTTTTAGAGCGGTTATTTTATTTCAAGGAGATAAAGAAACGATTAAACTTGTTTTCATGTAAGGGAGTTGGTCTGAGTAAACTTCCACTTTCTTTTTCTATTTTTTCTATCAACTTATTCTTAGCGATTACTTTATTTAAACCTCTTAAACGATAATTAATTGCTCCCATTATAAGATCTGAAATCTGCATAAGACTACTTTCGTAAGATCGGATAGCCTGAAGATTACGAATAGAAGAATTATATTGTAAAATATTTTTTAGCTTATTCACCTTTCGATGACTTCTAGTGTCTTTTATATCTAAATAGACATTGTAAGTATTCCCCATGCTAAGTTTATGATGTAATAATTGATAATACATTTTAAAATAAAAATCATCATAATTGAATTCAAATGCAGCTTCATTTATTTGTTTTTTCTCAACAATAATTCCTCTAAAAAACAAATCAGTAGCAAAAAAATAAGCAATCAAATCCGAATAAAACTCGTATTTAGCTCTTGACACATTAGACCATTTTATTTCTCCTTTAAAATTGTGGCTTCGCTTTAAATTGCTAATTTCTTTTTTATGTTGCTTTAATTGATTGTAAGGTATACCGATATATCCCATCAGCATAAATGGCATTCCATCATTTTTTAAATGACTACTTTCATCACAATACAAATTATAAGTCTTGTTCATCTCTATTATTTATTCCTTATGATATCTGCAATTATACATCACTTTAACGAATGTTACAAGTATTACAAAAACAAAGTCTTTGATAGATGGTAAAATTTTACTACTTTTCATAAGGTATAATGCTACCCACCAAAATTCCCGCCTTTCGCATCTATCCCTACAAAGCTCCTAGCAAAAGCACCAACTATTTTAAAAAATTCCCTATATTGAAATTGGCTAAACCTGTGAAGCAGCGCCAAAACACGATATAAACAACAACACCATTTCATGAAAACTATTATAGCACTCGTAATCTGTGCATTAGTATTGGCCACCATTAGCACTATATACGCATTCAAAAATAAACCTCAACCACCAGAACCCTTACCTATGTTAAAATTTGATGGAGATGATTATGTAAAAGCTTGGAAGACGATAGACTCGTTGGAGAACCAAGGCTTGACGAAATCTGCTTTGGAGAAAACGGAAAAACTCTTGACCAAAGCGAGAAAAGATAAGAACCAACCGCAAGTCATCAAAGCACTGCTTCATCGTGGTAAATACCAAGCACGATTGGAAGAATATGGACTCGTGAAAGCGATAGAACGCTTTGAAAAAGAGGTAGAAACGGCGGATTTCCCTACAAAACCGATTTTGTATTCTATCCTAGCGGAAATGTACAGCAATTACCTTAGTCAAAACCGCTATAAATTTAATGGGCGAACGGAAACGGCGGATTTTGAATCGGGCGACATCAAGACTTGGACAGTAGGGCAGTTGAATCAGCAAGCCGTGGATTTGTACTTGAAATCTTTGGAAAACGAGCAGGTAAAGACAATCAATCTTGAAGATTTTCAAGCTATTACGCAGCATTATAATACGCAGAATTTTTATCCTACGCTGTATGATTTTTTGACGGATCGAGCCATTCGTTTTTTCTCAGATAGCCGGACTTATTTGACGCAACCTGCTTATCAGTTTTATATCGATCAGGAAGAAGCTTATGCGCCTTTGGAAAAATTTATAGGATTTAAATTTGAGACGAAAGATACGACTTCGCTTAAATACCAAAACTTGCTTCGCTTTCAAGAATGGCTGAAATTCCATCGTGAGGATGATGCTCAGGATGCTTTGATTCACATTGACTTGCGTCGCATTTCTTATGTTCATGCACACTCCATTCATCCTGATAAAGATGCCTTGTACCAAGCGGCTTTGGAAGCATTACACAAAAAATATAGCGGTACAGCGGCTTATGCCGAAATCAGTCATTACCTAGCCCAAATCTATGTGCAAAGTGGGCAAAAATACAAGCCTTCTCCTGAAGAACAGTATAAATATGACTTGAAAAAAGCGATTGAAATTTGTGATGATGCTATCGAAAAGTATCCTAAATCTTATGGCGGCATTCAATGTAAGAACCTGATAATTCAATTGTTGCGAAAAAACATTAGTCTTAATGTTGAAAAAGTAAATCCCATCCAGCAACCTGCTTTGATGCGGCTCAGCTATCGCAATGCGGATAAAGTTTGGTTGCGTGTACTTAAGGTAGCTAAAAAGGAACAAGAAAAAATTCAAAGTTTGCGTAAGGATAAACGACTTGCTCACTTGAAGAAAATCAAGCCTTTACAGCAATGGTCTGCAACGCTTCCTGATGATAAAGACTATCAAGAACATGCGGTAGAATTGAACTTAAATCCATTAGACAGAGGTATTTACTACATTTTAGCCGCTACCGATGAAGGGTTTAGTGATTTTGTAATTTACAGCGAAACGAACATCTCCAACATCAGCTACCTCAATCGTAATGAAACGGATGGACAAGCTTTTATTCTAACGGATCGAGTTTCGGGAAAGCCGCTAGAAGGCGTTAAAGCTCAGCTTTATAGTGAGAAATATAGTTCCTTAAAGCGTAAGTATGAATATATCCAAGCAGGTAGTTTTACAAGCGATAAGGACGGTTATATGCTAACCAAAACGAATAATGAAGATAACCGCAATTTCCGTATTCAATTTACCCACGGACAGGATGAATTGTATTTAGACGATAATTTTTACCATTACCGCTATCCGCATAGTCAGCCTCACTATAAACCAACGACTACGTTTTTCACGGATCGCGCTATTTATCGACCCGGACAAACTGTTTATTTCAAAGGAATTGTCCTTATCTCAAGGGAAGATGGTATTCCTAAGGTATTAGATGGCTACAAATCCATCATTACCTTGTTGGATGCCAATCGCCAAAAAGTGGAGGATCTTCAAGTAACGACCAATGAATATGGGACATTCAGCGGTTCTTTTACTGCGCCAAGTTCGGGTTTACTTGGCCGTATGTACTTGAGGGACAACAACAATAATAATCAAAAGGATATCCGAGTAGAGGAGTATAAACGGCCAAAATTTGAAGTAGATTTCAAGCCGGTAACGGAAAGCTATCGCCTGAAGGAAAAGGTAAAAGTAACAGGATTTGCGAAGGCTTATGCTGGGAACAATATCGATGGTGCAAAAGTCTCGTATCGCGTTGTGCGTCAGACTCGTTTCCCATATTGGTCTTGGTGGCGCTGGGGCTGGTACAATCCTTGGAAACGGGAGGATATGGAAATCATCAATGGCGAAACCATAACGGATGAAAAGGGTGAATTTGTCATTGATTTTGAGGCTATTCCAGACAAATCGATACCTAAAGACAAGAAGCCTGAATTCAATTATCGCGTCATCGCTGATGTCGTGGACATTACCGGGGAAACCCATTCTAGCGAAACTTCGGTGCGCGTGGGGTATATCGCGATGAGTGCGGATATTGCTGTGCCGGAGCAATTGGACCAACGTCAGGTTGATTCCTTCAGCATCTTCACTTTAAATCTCAACGGCCAGTTCGAACCTGCTAAGGGAACGATAAGTATCCAATCCCTAGAAACTCCATCAAGCGTTTACAAAACAAGGCTTTGGGAAAAGCCTGATAAGCAACTCATTGCGGAAGCAAATTTCAAAAAAGACTTCCCTACTTTTGCCTACCAAGATGAAGACGAAGTGACCAAATGGAAGAAAAGGAAAACGATTCTACAAGAAAGTTTTGATACGCAAAATGCGACAAAAGTCAACCTCAAGTCCAAGGCTTGGTCACCAGGAAAGTACCAAATAAC
This sequence comes from Saprospiraceae bacterium, assembly GCA_020631545.1. Lineage (GTDB taxonomy): Bacteria > Bacteroidota > Bacteroidia > Chitinophagales > Saprospiraceae > JAHDHB01. The sequence continues at coordinate 4,639 of JAHDHB010000207.1, forward strand.
GTTGAAAACCAAGGACAAATACGGCGAAGCGATTGAGGTTATCAAGTATTTTACTGTATTCAATCCTAGAGCCAAACAAGTAACGAGCACCGATGCGCTTTGGCATTATAGCTCCACAACGACTGCTGAACCAGCAGATAAATTCACGCTAAATTTCGGCTCTGCAGCAGATAAAGCCTATATCATTTATGAACTGATTCACGATGGAAAAGTCGTTTCAAGGGAGGTCATCAAAGCGAATCAAGTCATTCAACGTCAAATTGCTATAGAGGAAAAACACCGTGGAAATGTATACTACAAATTATCGTTAATCTTAGATAATCGCAGCTACCATAAGGATTTCGCCATCTATGTACCTTGGTCAAACAAGGAACTAAAGTTTGAGTATACTACTTTCAGAAACAAGCTATTACCAGGGCAAAAGGAAGAATGGCAAATCAAACTCATTGGCCCAAAAGGCGATAAAATAGCTGCTGAAATGGTAGCCGGCATGTACGATGCTTCCTTGGATGCTTTTGTCCGAAATTTCTGGAATGCACCGAGATATCCTAACAATTCGTCCTTGTCTGCTTACTCGGGATATACAAATTTCACGATAGAAAGCTCTTCGGTCTTAGATGCCAATCATCCTAGTGGTCATTCCTTACCGAGTCGTACAACACCTTATTTGAACTGGTTTGGCTTCTCTTTTTATGAAAATCAGTACGCTCGTTTTGGTTATCGAACAAGAGCAGGAAGAGCCATGAAAAAAGGCAAATCCATGGCAGCGCCAAAACCAACAATGAATGCCATGAAGATGAAAGAATCTGCGGAAGCGGAACCGATGGAAAAAGAAAGAGGTATTAGCTTAGTCGAGGAAAAAACAGTGGAAAGACTTAAGTCTAAACCTGCGGGAGTTACCACGGTTTTAGATACGGAACAAGAACAAGGAGGCGAAGATTTATCGGAGGTAAAAGTACGTACGAATCTCAATGAAACGGTCTTTTTCTTCCCGCATTTAATGACAGATGAAGAAGGAAATGTCATCATTAAATTCACGATGAATGAAGCACTTACGCGCTGGAAATTCATGGGGTTTGCGCATACAACGGATTATAAATACGGTTTTACGAACGAGGAAATTGTTACACAAAAAGACTTGATGGTGATGCCCAATCCTCCACGCTTTTTCCGCGAAGGCGATGAGATTCATTTCACCGCAAAAGTCAGCAATTTATCCGAAAAAGACCTTAGCGGTACGGCAAAGCTAGAACTATATGATGCTTTGACTATGAAGCCGTTGGACAAGGAACTAGGTAATGATAAAGCAAGTATTCCTTTCCATGCAAAACAAGGACAATCCGCTCCTTTGAGTTGGAAACTGGACATTCCTGAGGGAATTATGGCGGTGACTTATCGCGTGCTTGCAAAAGCTGGGGATTTTTCCGATGGTGAAGAAAGTTCTTTACCTGTTTTGACGAATCGAATGATGGTCACGGAGACTATGCCTCTCCCCATTAGAGGATTGCAAACCAAGCAATTCGAATTCAAATCGATGAAGGAGGCGACGAAGTCAAATACCCTGACGCATCACAAAATGACCTTGGAATTCACGGAAAATCCTGCTTGGTATGCGGTACAAGCTTTGCCTTATTTGATGGAATATCCTTATCAATGTACGGAGCAAATTTTCTCTCGCTACTACGCGAATAGCCTAGCGACTTCCGTAGCCAATGCGCATCCAAAAATCAAGCGAGTCTTTGAACAGTGGAAAAATACGGATGCATTATTGAGTAATTTATCGAAAAATGAGGAACTCAAAACGGCTTTGCTAGAAGAAACGCCTTGGGTGCTGCAAGCGCAAGGAGAGGCGCAGCAGAAAAAGCGCATCGGCCTATTGTTCGACCTCAATCGAATGGCAGAGGAGCAAGGCCGCGCCTTCAAAAAAATGCAAGAACGACAATTGAGGAATGGCGGCTTCTCATGGTTTCCTGGAGGCCGCGATAGCTGGTACATCACGCAATATATGGTGGAAGGTTTTGGCCATCTTGACCGCCTCGGCGTAGCAGAAATCAAGGAGGATAGCAAGACGCAAGCGATGGTGAGTAAGGCCGTAAATTATATTGATGACCGCATCGCTGAACAGTATGCAGAATTGCTTCGCCAAGTGAAAAAGGGGAATGTCAAACTCAAGGACAACAACCTGAATTACATGGCGATACATTACCTTTATGCACGCACCTTCTTCCTAGATAATCCTGTACAAGGAAAAGCTAAAACGGCGATGGATTATTACTTGGGGCAAGCGGATAAGTATTGGTTGGAGAATGGTATTTATATGCAAGGTTTACTGGCATTGGCACTGCATCGTTTAGACCGTCCAAACACACCGAAGAAAATCGTTGCTGCAATGCGTGAAAACGCCTTGAATAGCGAGGAAATGGGGATGTACTGGAAATATTCAAGAGGCTACTTTTGGTATCAATTACCTATAGAAACTCATGCCTTGATGATTGAAGTGTTTGACGAAGTGGCGAATGATGCACAAGCTGTGGATGACTTGAAAGTGTGGTTATTGAAGAACAAGCAAACGAATCATTGGAAAACAACAAAAGCAACGGCATCAGCAGTTTACGCGATGTTATTGCGTGGTGATAATTGGCTGGTAGAGGATAAACCGATTGAGCTTAAAATCGGTGGAAAATTGCTTGATCACAGCAAATTGAACAAGGAAGCAGGCACAGGCTACTTCAAAACAACCTGGGACGCGGACGAAATCACGAACAGCATGGCCAATGTGGAAGTGAAGAACCCAAACAAAGTGGTCGCTTGGGGTGCAATGTATTGGCAATATTTCGAACAGTTGGACAAAATCAATACTTTCGAAAACACGCCTTTACAACTGAAAAAGCAACTTTTCCGTGAAGAGAATTCGCCTACTGGCCCAGTCATCCGCCCTGTTTCGGATAAGGTAAAACTAGCGCCAGGCGATAAGCTCAAAGTCCGCATAGAATTGCGCGTAGATCGCGATATGGAATACGTCCACATGAAGGATATGCGCGCCTCTGGTTTCGAGCCGATGAATGTCCTTAGCCAATACAAATGGCAAGGAGGGCTAGGCTACTACGAAAGTACAAGAGATGCTGCTACCAACTTCTTTTTCAGTCGCTTGCCAAAAGGAACCTATGTGTTTGAATATCCTATACGGGTGAATCACAAGGGGGATTTTTCGAATGGGATTACGACGATTCAGTGTATGTATGCGCCGGAATTTACTTCGCACTCGGAGGGTGTGAGGGTTAGCGTGGAGTAGTTTTTTGATAGCGAATTGAGGATGGAGAATGGAGGATTTTTTCTTTGTTCTCCATTTTTTTGATTTTTTTTGCTAGATAGTCTGTGTATTTTTTAATACTTGGTTATAAAAAAGCACATTCCTACTTGATTCAAGGAACAAAACAGCAAACAATTTCGTTGTATTGGTCTAAGAGTTGATCTTATAGGTTAATAATTTTGTACCTTGTAGTGCAAATTCGTCTTCGACAAAAACATTTCAATAAAAATCAAATTCATGCTTGATAGTTTCAATATACAATACGTTACCGATGAAAAAGGTAATAAGACTGCCGTCCAAATTCCGTTTCAAGAATGGGTGAAATTGTGTAAAGAATTAGCTACTTTTCTGGAGGGAAGGAAATTAAAATCTAAGCTAAAGAAAGCCCTTAAAGATGTTCAGCAAATACAAAGTGGTAAACAGGAGAAAGTAACACTTAGGGATTTTCTTGATAAATCACAGTAAATACCATACATATGAAGGTCATCGTTATTGCAACGGAAAACTTTCGGAAAGATTCCAAAAAGCTTTTAAAAAATATCGATCTTTAAAGAAAGAACTCCAAACATTAGTAGAGCAACCAGAAGAAGAGCCTTGAAAAGGGACATGGATTGGAGAAAATATTTACAAAATAAGACTTACAGTCAAAAGTAAAGGAAAAGGAAAAAGTGGAGGAATTCGGATTATCACCTTTCTCAACTTAGAAGTCATTGAAAATGAAGAAGGTGTTTTTGTTTATTTACTATCTATTTACGATAAATCCTCTTTTTCTAACATTTCTGATAGTTTTATTAGTTCTTTGATAGAGGAAATAAAAGAGGAATTAGTTAATAATAAAGAAGGTCTTGAAGGACAAACAGAAGAAGAAGAAGAAGAAGAAGAAGAAGAAGATTGAATGGCTCTATCTTGTTAGCTTTAATGCCTTCATTTCTTCTAAAGAATATGTTTTTGCACTTCCATGATGTAATAACTCTGATCTACGAGATAACTCGATTTCTTGTGCTTCGGATAAACTAATACTTTGTTCCTTAGTTTCAGACTTTAGACTGTCCCATATCTGTCCAATCAAGTGTAGTCTATCTTTTACACTTAACTTTAATATTTGCTGTAATTGTTGATTAATTGTCATCATACAAAGTTATTAAAAAATTTATTAAAAATCAACGTTTAGTTATTTTTTTCTATAAAGTCAAAGGTTGAAACCTTGGCAAAAACCTAGTAGTTTATTTTACCAGACTAAGGCTGTAAGATTCGTTTAGGTTTGGATATCTCACCTTAAGTGAATCACAAGGGGGATTTTTCGAATGGAATTTCGACGATTTAGCGCATCGTTTACTTCGCACTTGGAGAGCGTTAATAGAGGTAACAGGAACAAAACGCTGAATATTTCAGTCTATTCCGAGAAGTAGGAATTAATAAAAAGTAACTTTCCTTATTTCACAATTTCCTCTTCTCCAAAACTAGGCAAACAAGTCACCTAATTCTAGGTATAAACATTTCATAAATAAACCCTTATAAGCGTTATCCAAAGCAAAACAATTGTGTCATAATTTCGCAAGAATACTCATATCAAATTGTTAAAATTCTAAATGCCTGTTGATATTCTACTTTCATAGTTGTACATTTGAAATCTAATTCAAATGAAATATTAAAAAGATTTTTTCATTTTTTTCATTTTCGGTGTTTACAAAACACCAGTAAGAGTGACTATATTATTAGAAACGAATTTTAATAAACAAAAGCAACATGCTTTGACGATTTAGCTTTTCATTAATCTACAAAACATAAAACGCCCCCAATATGAATTCTTTTATACTTTTTCTACAGCACAGAATTCTCTTTCATTTCACGCTTAGTACAGCATCACGCTCTAAAAAAAGCTAGCAGTTCTTTCATTCTCAGCAATAAAGAACGTTTTCACTTTTTCACAAGAGGTACGAAAGTATCATCGCGTAAAGTATTATTTGCTAGCAAATAATAAAAATCATGCATCGTATTTTGAAGAAGAGCCTTTTCCGAGTGGACTCACTCTTAAACCGTCAATTGCCACAAGTCGAATGTAGTATTTGTGAAAACAACTAACCAAACCTTGCCTTTTCCAAATACACCATAAAACTCAAAACCGTCAGTTTTATGTTTCCAAGACACAGTAGTTCATCGTATCTACTTAACAGGAGAATTTTGTCACAGCACC
>JAHDHB010000208.1:0-4973 GCA_020631545.1 Saprospiraceae bacterium
GCTGAATATGAAGTGATTACTAAGCAAGTAATCAAGAAAGAGTTATTAGAGGAATTAGAAAATCCTCAAGCAATAGCCAAAAAGTTGATGCAACCTCCTAGTCCTTTGCGTAACCCAAATGATCCAAGAGCTTGGGGGATGAAAACCAAGGGTTTAATAGAGTCTTCTTCTCCTAATTTTAGCCTTTCAGCAGATTTTTATGTTCTGAATGAAGATGTTAAAGCTTATGAGAACAATCATAATGCGACAAGGTATATCACTAAAAAAGTAGTCAATACACCAGCTACTAGCAAGGTTATTTCTGCTCCTGCTCATTACAAAACAATTGAACAGCAGGAATTGATTCGCCCTGAATCTTTTAAGGAAGTTAATGTGCCAGCAGAATATAAAAAAGTACTTAAAAAAGAACTAATAAAAGAAGCTTCAGGAAATTCTGGAGCCTTATATAGGTCGGTTTGGAAAGAAGTACTTGTAAAACCAGCTCATACCCGTATAGAAAAAATGCCCGCTGAATATCATACCGTTACAAAGAAAGTGATGACGAAGGAGGCGGCCATTGAGTTGGTTTCTACCCCCGTGGAATACAAGACTATTCGCAAGAAAGTTTCCTTGGATGATTATAATCAATATGCTGTAAAATTTAAATATGGTTTTTACAGAGCAAGAGAATTTTATACGCCTAAATATACACAGAAGAAAGTCGTGAAAGAAAGAGTCGATTATCGTCCAACTTTACTTTGGAAGCCTGTTTTTGAAGTAGGGCCTTCTGGCGAAAAAACGATAGAATTCTACAACTCTGATGCACATTCTTCTTTCCTCGTTCGAATGGAAGGTTTCTCGACTGGAGGAGCTATTGGCAACGTTGATTACAGATATAAGGTAGGACTACCTGTTCATTTAGAAGCTAGTCTACCTGTAAATGTAGTGGTAGGTGATAAGCTTTCTGTCCCTTACACACTGGTTAATAATACAGATAAAGAACAAAAGGTTCTACTTAAATTAAAGACCCCACGAGGATTTAAGGCATTAAATGATATAGCATATACCTATGTCTTAAAACCTAAGGAACGATTATCCAAATCCTTGGATTATATAACCACCGAAAAGGTTGCTGATGGAGAGTTTGAGCTAGCTATTATTACAAATGGGGCATGGGAAGGAAAGTCTTCTCAAGTAGCTGTTCATAATAAATATATCAATGGAAAACAACTATATGTAGGGAATGATTCTCATAATTCAGTTCAAATTCAGCTTGATAAGCAAATGTTGAAAGAGTTAAAGGCTTCTATATTCGTTTATACAGATTTTGCTGACCGATTACTTGCTACAGCGAAACCTAATGCGTTAGCGGGAGGCTTAGAAGAGCTGCTGGCGAATAATTATCGATATATTTTAGCTTATAACCATTTGATAAAGAATGGAAGACAGGGAGATGCTTTGGCTAAACGTGTAAAAAAGTGGATTCGTTTGGGGAATGAAAAGTTAGCCTTTTTTGAAGCTCAACATGGTGGTTTTAAGGCACAGGTAGGGCGTGAAGCGAATGAAATTCTTACAGCGATGGTTCTGACTCAACTAGTTGATATCAGTGCTGTTATTGATGTTGATAAAGGATTAATTGAACGTACTCTGGGGTGGTTATTAAGTAGAAGAGATGGAGAGGGAGGCTGGAAAAAAGCAGATGAAGTAGCTTCGGAATGGAATGCTTTAGAGGCGGATGCTTTTATTTTATGGGCTTTATCTGATGCAGGGTGTTTTGAAAAGCTTGAGCGTGAGTTGAATACAAGCTATCAACATGCACAAAAAAATAATAATAACTACCTGAAAGCCTTGGTCGTAAGCGTTTTAGCTAAACATGGGGATTCAAGAAGTTCTATTTTTATCGATCATTTTTTAGCGATTCAAAATGCAAATGGAAGTTGGGCAGGGAGCATTCATGCAAGCCCTGATTTCGAAGAACATTCTACTGTTTATACAACGGCTTTAGTCGTGACGGCGCTGCAAGAGCTATTTGGAAATTCTAATACGGTTTCTACCGCTAAACAGTACTTACTCAATAAAACTAAGGACTTAACTAGTAAAGAGGACTTTATCCATTCTTTTGCCCTTGATGTATTGAATAGTAATGAAGTACAAAAAGGTATTTTGGAGGGGAAAATGGATGTTTATGTAAATAGTGAAAAAGTAGAAACAAAGGTGTATGGGGAAGCTAATGGGCGCGGGTGTTCAGTTTTGAATTTAGAAAAATATCTAAAGGAAGGAGATAATATAGTAGAGGTCGCTTATGAACCAGCTCTAGAGTTTCCTATTTTTAGTTTAGAAGTCCTTCATCCAGAATATAGAGAGGAAGAAGTTGTTAAGGAACAGGGGGTTGCATTGACTACGAAATTAAATAAAGAGTCTGTAAAAAAAGGTGGGAATGTACACCTTTCTATAGCTTTGAAAAATAATTCTACGGAAAAACTTGATTTTCCTGTAGCAGAGATGAAGCTTCCAAGTGGCTTGAAAATTCAAAAAATTCAATTAGACGCTCTTGTTGAAAAAGGAAAACTCATCTCTTATCTGCTAGATGAGAGTCAATTATCATTGATGTTTAGACCCTTGGGGAGAAATTCATTGCAAGAGGTCGAGCTAGATGTCACGGCTAGTATGCTTGGAGAGTTTCATTTTGCTCCGCTCTTGGTCTATACCCCTACTACTTATTTGAAGAAACAACTTGCTGTATCTCCACTAGGCGTATTGAATGTTGTTGAACCCCGTTAAGAAATCCTATGACAAGGATTGGTTTAAGATTAAACCAAATTCTAGGCCTGTTTCCCACAAAAGCAGGCCTTTTTTATTTGCTTTTGAGACTACTTTACATCCTGTTAAGATGGAGTCTTTGAGCAGAAAATATAAACCATAGCTTTTCTTAGTATCTAATCTACAGCTATCCCATATCTTAAAGGTTGAATAAACAAGATTTTGTTGTTGGGGATGGATATAGTGTCACCAATGTAGTTTTTTTTTGTGTTTTTTCTTTTGCTTAATGTATAGCTTTAGTTTTGTGGTTAAAAATAGGAAACTACAATTGCAGAAAAGTGTATGATTTTTAATTAAGGAATCTTGATATTTTATGGTCATTTGTATTGCAGAGGTTTAAGTATTGGCTCATTTAGCTTTTCAATAAAATCTGTTGAAGGATATATTTTGCATACACCTAGCATAATTTGCTATAATTATCTATTGGGTAGTTTTGAGTAATGTTTTTTGATAGAATTTTTATTTTTTTATTTTATCTAGGTGTTGACCATCAGTGTTTAGTTTATAGCTCTTGTTGATATTGAATTCGGGGTTATTTGTGTGTGCAACCAATTCAATGTTCGGTTCGACTACTACTATAGTGTCGGATAGTAGGTCAACAATTATAGGGTTGTAATTTTGATTGTTTTCCTTATAAAATTGTTTGACACAGATAGATATATTTGAGTTGTTGTTGTGTATTGTATTGTAGAGGGACGACTTGAATTGTAGCTTAGACCTATTTTCAAACTAAATACTTTTCTAATGACTAGCACGTTTTTACACCTACCCGCAAGGGGAGGAGAGGGGAATGTTATTTCCTGCCGCCTTCTTTTGTGTTTACTGCTGTTCACTTTTAGTGGATTTGTGGTAAATGCTCAACACACTATATCGGGTAACATATTTCTAGACCATAATGCTGATGGTATCAACAATGGGCTAGATTTTGGGCATCCTATTATTCGCGCCAATGTTTACCAAGATTTAAATGGTAATGGAGTGATTGATGCTGGAGAGCCTCTCCTAGGCTCTGATGCTACGGATACTTATGGTGATTTCTCAGTCACTTTCCCAGCCACTTCTGGGTTTAATTATCTTGTTCAAATCGAAAATGCTGATATTTTACCAGCAGCAGTTATCACGACTCCCACCGTTGTACTTCCTCCCGCTTCCGCTACGGATGTCGCCCTTTCTTTTAGAGGAGAGCCGGTTCTCTGTTATACGGTTTCGGATAGGCCAACTTTATCAGGGAACAACGAAGTCGATTTGACCATATTTTTGAATCGTGTCTCAGGTATAAGTGATGTTCTTGGTTCTACAACTACTGTTAATACAGAGGCTGTGGCTTTTAATATTGGAGCAACCACTCTTTTTGCTGCCAATGCAGATCGTTTAGGAAGAGTAAATCCACTTTCTGGAGCTTTTGAGCCTTACCCTGACCCTTTTGGAAGTGGAGATGGAGCTTTAGGCCCTCTTTCTTTTTCGGATGTGGATGGGCTAACTTTCGACCCCCTCAATTCTGATTTTTATGGTGCTTCAAGAAGAGGAAGAGAATACGATGTGATTTTTAAAATTGATACCATTACAGGGCAATTTATTCCTGATGCTTTTGGGCCGGGTATTGATTATGTTGTTGGAAAGGATGCTGGTGAAACTTTGCCTTTTGATATTGATGATATTGCCATAAACCCTGAGGATGGTAGCTTATATGCTGTCTTTAATGACAATACGCAAAATAATACGGTTTTAGCTATTATTGACAAGGTTACTGGACTTGCTACCATCGTTGGAGATATTACCTATAATGGTTCGCTTCTTAGAGATGTAGAGGGATTTGGATTTACTAACTTTGGATTACTTACCGCTACTACTGGTGCAAATGGCGATGTGGGATCCTCGAATTCTTTCTTCACCGTAGATATTACTACTGGGGTGGCTACACTCGTTAGTGATCTTGTTACGGGAGTAGATGGAACTATTAATGGATATGATTATGAGGGTAGTGATTGTTTGACAGCAAAAAGAAACTTGATTAGCGGAAACGTTTATCAAGATAATAATATAGATGGAGATTGCCAACCAGGCGAGGATGGATTGCCGAGTATCGACATTAATTTTTGGGTAGACATGAATGATAATGGAATTGTCGATCCTGCTGATGAATTAGCGACAACCATAGCTACTGACCCTAACGG
>JAHDHB010000208.1:4983-10135 GCA_020631545.1 Saprospiraceae bacterium
ACTACGGGATCTAATGTCCAATTCATTGTTGAAATCGTTCAAAGCTCCTTACCTGATATGTATGACCTGACAACTCCAGGTACTGCTATCGTTGATTTATCGGAAGCTGTTGGTGGTGTAGATGTTACAGGAATAAAGTTTGGGGCTGTCAGAGTTCCTAATTTTTCTTTCCCTTGTGATCCAGTTGATAATGTTGAAGTTATGGTTTTGGGTACAGGTACTGGAAATGGTTATCCCGCTAATCTAACGATAGCCGATCTTTCAAATGTTGATTCTATTGTTCTTGAAGCTATACATACTGTAGGGCCTGCGCCTACTTCAGTAACTTTTACGGCTGGGGCTCAAACCATATCTGCCTTAGCACAAGAAATTGAAACAGGAGCTGGAGGGCCAACCTCTTTCCGCTATTATAGAGCAACCGTTTCTCCTGAGACAAACCTCTCCTTGTTAGCTCCTTCATCTGGAACTTTCGAATCCTTTACAGCTTATATCTTCAAATCCAACACGGGGAGTAATACTTCGGCTTCTGGGCAATACGCTGAGCGTTACTTATTTGTGGATGACTATACCGCAACACTTCCTATTTCAGTTGCAGGTGGTTCTCGAAATGTAGAGGTTACTATACCGCTCACAGGGTTAAGCAATACGCCTACCCAAGCAGAAATTACCTTGACGGCAGGAAGTGTAACACAGACCTTTACCGTATCTAATCCGAATCAAGGTAATTCCTTAAATATTAGTACGTTTACATTAGCAAACGTTCCTGGAAACGTTGCCAATGTCGTTGTTGAGATTAATTCTCCTACTGTAAATGGAGATGCTTTTGTCGTTGGTGGCATTATTGCTCAATCGGGATGTGCCTGTGCTTTAGCCATCATCGAGCCAGAACCAGACGACGCTGAAATTTGTTTGGATGAAACTATTGATGTCACTGCTGCTGATCAAGGTAGTGGTGTGACTTATACTTGGGACTTTGGGCCTGGTGCTACGCCTGCTGCTATTACCGGCATTGGACCGCACACCATTTCTTTTGCTACCCCAGGTACTAAAACCATCACCCTTACTACATCTAAAAACGGATGCTCAGATGACCAAGGACAAATCACGGTGGAAGTCTTAGACGTTCCTAATGCTTCTATTGCTTCGTCACCAGCTACCCTATGTACGGATCGTACGGGTACTTTTGAAGCTGCAAATGCTGGACCTGGTGCTTCTTATTCTTGGAACTTTGGAGCAGGAGCCAGCCCCGCAAATGCTATAGGGCCTGGGCCTCACTTAGTTAGTTATAATACGGTCGGCGCTAAGAGTGTTAATCTTTTAGTAACAACAGCAGGTTGTACAGATCAAGACAATGTTATCTTTAATGTAGATCAAACTCCAGGTGCTGAGATAGCTTCTACGCCTACTTCTGTTTGTAGCTATGAATCTGTTTCTTTCGAAGCTACGGATCAAGGAGCAGGAGTCACTTATAGTTGGAATTTTGGATTAGGTGCTTCGCCCGCAACTGCTACAGGGATTGGCCCACATGCGGTTAATTATGGCTCTGAAGGTACAAAGGCAATTACCCTTACAACGACTCTAGGCAGTTGTACAAACACAGCAAACGTCAATGTTGATTTGATAGCCTGTAATCGTCCTCCTGATGCCGAAGATGATGTCTCTAACACTTTTACTAATACGCCTGTAACTGGGAATGTGTCTTCTAATGACTCTGATCCTGACGGCGATAATCTAATATACAATCCAACACCTGTTGTGTTTCCTTCAAATGGAACAGTAAGTCTTAATCCGGATGGTACATATACCTATACGCCGAATACTGGCTTTATGGGAACGGATTCTTGGACGTACCAAGTCTGTGATGATGGTTCGCCATCTCTTTGTAGCGAGGGAACTGTCATAATTACAGTAGGTTCTTGTAATGCAGTGGCGGAAATTAATGGAGAAGATATTGTTTGTGGTGTTGATGCAGGTACTTACCTAGCAACAGATGCGGGAGCAGGTGCCACCTATTCATGGGATTTTGGCGCTGGCGCTAGCCCTGCTACGGCTACAGGTATTGGCCCACATGATGTTACTTATTCTTCTAATGGTCAGAAAGTTATTACCCTTGTGGTAACAAACGCTTGTACGAATACTACCACATTAGTTATCAACAAGTTCGATAGTCCAATAGCCAATATTACAGGGCCATTAACTACTTGTGCGGAAGAAGGTGCCCTATATCAGGCTGATAATTCAGGAGTAGGCGCTACTTATGCTTGGGATTTTGGTGCAGATGCTACACCTCAAACCTCTACCGACCTAGCACCTACCGTAGAGTGGGAGAACCCTGGATCAAAAAATGTCGTCTTAATTGTTGCTAAAAACGGCTGTTTTGATACCACATTTGTTGATGTTACGGTAACTAGTCCTGTTTATGGTGATGCAGGAGATGATAGAACTATTTGTGATGGTGGCTTTGTTCAAATTGGAGGGAAACCTTCAGGCCCTCCAGGTGCCATGTTCTTCTGGGAACCGGGTATAGGTCTTAATGATAGAAACGTAGCAAATCCGATAGCTAGTCCATCGGATACTATAGAATATACTTTATATGTAACCTTTAATGGGTGTGTGTCTACATCTAGTGTTACTGTAAACGTGGATGTAAACTCTGTACCAGCAGCTTTTGCAGGAGGAGATTCCTTTACATGTTTGGGGCAGTCGGTTACTTTAGGAGGAGATGCAGTGAACCCCACAGGGCCGTCAGGTGCGTCTTACTCTTGGTCTCCATCTAATGGACTGGATGATCCATTCTCTGCTAATCCTACTGCTACACCAGTAGTAACAACAACCTATACTGTTACAGTAGAGAAAAACGGTTGTTTCAAAACCGATGATATTTTGGTGGAGGTTTTGCCTGCGCCTCCTGCTGATGCGGGTGAAGATAAAAGAGTTTGTATCGGTAGCTCTCAAGGTGTTTTTGTTGGAGGGACAGGCAATAATCCATTTGCGACTTACCAATGGATTCCTGCCACTGGCTTAGCGAATGCGAATAGTCCGAATACAATTGCTACACCGCTTGAAACGACTATCTATCAGCTTTGTGCAACTCGTTATGGTTGTACCACTTGTGATGAAGTCGTTGTTGTTGTTGAAGATTGTAACGAACCACCACTAGCCTTGAATGACGACAATAGTACGCTCACAGGAGTACCTGTAAATGGTACTGTATTAGTAAATGATAGTGATCCTAATGGAGACAATCTTACGGTTGACCCTTCACCTATCACTTCTCCAGCAAATGGTATTGTACTCTTAAATCCTGATGGTACTTATACGTATTCACCAAATCCAGGATTTGTAGGTACGGATATTTGGGAGTATGGTGTTTGTGACGATGGCTTGCCTACTCCAGAGTGTACAACAGCTCTTGTCGTTATCGAAGTACGTGAAAATACCTTAGGGAATAATCCTCCTGTTGCTATAGATGATGCCGCAATCACTGATGAAAATACACCAATTACTGGTGAATTATTGCCAAATGATGGGGATCCTGATAGCGATAATATTCAGATTACAACTACACCAGTTATCAATCCAAGTAACGGAACGGTTTTCATTGATAACTCAGGAAATTTTATTTATTCGCCTAATCCAGGGTATTCTGGAGTGGATAACTTTACTTACCAAATTTGTGATGACGGTCTTCCGGTACTTTGTGATAATGCAAGCGTTACCATTATTATTAATCCTGTTTTGGATGAAAATGATCCGCCTGTAGCGAGTGATGATGGTGAAACTACGCCACAAAACACACCTGTATCAGGAAATATCCTTGATAATGACAATGAGCCTGATGGTGATGTTATTATTGTCAATACTTCTCCTCTAACACCGCCTAGTAATGGTACTATAAGCATTTCTCCTACAGGAGAATATACCTATACTCCAAATACTAATTTTACTGGGTCAGATTCTTTCTCTTACGAAATTTGTGATAATGGAAGCCCTCAGTTGTGTGATCAAGCAGAAGTAACAATTGTTGTGTATGCCGTAAATAATTTACCACCTGTAGCTACAGATGATTTTGCATCGACTACGCCCAACCTTTCTGTAGATATCGATCTGTTTGCGAATGACAAAGATCCTGATAACGATGATTTACTCATCAACGAAACGCCTGTATTAGCGCCTTCTGCTGGTACTGTTTTTATCAATCCTGATGGTACCGTGCGTTATGTGCCAGATCTAGATTTCTTTGGTACGGATGTTTTCCAATATGAGATTTGTGATGGAATTAGTGGTTGTGATATAGCCACCGTTACGGTCACCATTTATGATGATGATCCAGAATTAAATGAGCCGCCGATAGCAAATGATGATGCAAATTCTACTCCTGAAGGTACACCTGTCGATGGCAATGTATTGACAAACGACAGAGAAGCCGATGGACACCCGATCATTGTTAATCCATCTCCTATTACGGAGCCTTCGAATGGTTCTGTAACAATAACGCCTAGTGGAATGTATACCTATACGCCAAATCCAGGCTTCGTAGGAGTGGATCAATATGTTTATCAGGTTTGTGATACTTATGGCCTTTGTGATGAGGCTACTGTAACGATAGTGGTATTTGATGCCCCGGAGCCAAATATTCCTCCAATCGCTCAAAACGACTATAATTCTACACCAGAAAGTACGCCTGTATCAGGAAATATCTTAAATAATGATTCGGATCCTGAAGGAGACCCATTAACCGTAAATATCACTCCGCTCATTGAACCATCGAATGGTAGTGTTACCATTAGCCCTGATGGCACCTATTTGTATGTTCCTGAAATTGGCTTTATTGGTACAGATGAGCTACAATATGAAATTTGTGATGATGAAGGAAATTGCGACCAAGCCTTTGTCGTTATTGATGTATATCCTGGTCCTCCTTCTCCTCCTTTGGCCAATATTCCGCCTTTTGCTGATGGCGATGCAGCGTATACCTTTATTAATACGCCTGTAGGTGGAGATTTATCGATTAATGATTCGGATCCAGAAGGAACTACCTTAGTTTATACAACAACACCAGTCTCCAACACAAGTAATGGTACTGTAGTTATAAACGCGGATGGTACCTACTTGTATACACCAAACCCTGGTTCTGTTGGGCCAGATCAAT
>JAHDHB010000209.1:0-2773 GCA_020631545.1 Saprospiraceae bacterium
TATAAAATATTTAATTCAAAAACAAGAACATAAATTCCTTAACTTAACAGCATTGGGAGAGAGGGGCGAGGGGCGAGCGCTCTTGACGGTACTCGCGGATTGTCCTTTGTCGATCTTCCGATAGCTATAGCCATCGGAATTTCAAGCGAAGCGAAGAAAATCCATAGTTTCTTGGATATTAGGGAATGAGCAGCTTAGGTTTTTGCCCATTTTCATCAATCGATTTATCGATTTTTTCTAGTAACCATTGGCGTTCACGTAGTGGAGTGATTTGTTGAATTTCTTTTTTGAAAGCGAGTAATTTGGCTCTAGGCGGGTTCGTCGTGGCTTTTTTAAATAGGCGGACAATCAATTTCCGAAAATTCTTGTAAGCTTCCTTTAACTCTATGGTAATCTTCCTATTGCGGCGCAAGTATTGACGAAAAGAATTTTCCTCTGCATCAAGAATCCCCCATTCTTTTTGTTCGTAAGCTGTTTGTAGAATTAATGTTTTGAAATAAATCGTGTAAAAGCTATCAATGAAATCATCATTCTTGATATTTCTAATTTTTTCTAAACATTTACTCGCATTTTGGAAATTCTCTTGAGCAAAATAGAAATAGGCCATACAAAAATGCTGAACCATCTTGGAATATGGCGGAAGGATTTTATCTCTATATTCCATGATAAAGTTTTCTACCCAATCGAATTCAATGACTTTATTTTTCGCTAACTCAATAGCTGTAAGTGTTATATTTCGAAAATAGTGCGGTGAGATGTAGGTGAAGACGTTATGCTCTCCAACAAAAAGTGCTTTCTTCTTTAATAGCAAGACGTAGTAGTCAAACTCTTCTTTCCTAAATTCGATTTTCCCTTGGTCAACTTTCATTCGAGCATAATTGACAGCAAAGCCTATAATTTGTCGAATTTCATAGATAGGAAGTACATCTAGGTGAGTCTTCAACATGTTTTTCAGGTCAAAAAAATAATTTTCCTCTTTTAATTCGGAATACATCAACAGCAGCTGATGGTACAAGAAGATAAGCGGCGAATCTTTTACGGAATCCTTGGCTAAAAAATCTAAAACTTCATCTAAAAAATGATAATCAACCACCTCTCTTACAATATATTTCCAAGCAAGAGCAGCGACGGTATAGCGCATTTTTTCAAGCAAATAGTATTTATCTAAGGCATCTAAGGTACTAGCTAAAAGTGCATTGGACTCTCTATTTTCATGAATAATACTAAAACGGTATGCACTAGCATTGATAATATATTGGTGATGAAAAAAGTTGAGGTCGTGTATTTCTATTTTCTTTATTTTTTTCTGTTCTGCCTTGCTTTTTCTCTGAAAATTATTGGTTAATCCCCTTCTCATATAGGCTTTCAACAAGTACTGTGCTTCTCCATTTTTATCCCTCTGCCGCTCAATAAAAACCAGAAAGTCGTCCAATAAATTCAAAAAACTATTACAGATTCGTTGTTTGGTTCTTTCGCTATAAGGCTTATCTCCAAGGTTTATAGCTTTAAAGATAAGTTCTTTTTTCAAGCCAATAAAATCTGGAAACAAGGGTTTAAGCTCCAAAAACAGCTTACACAAACGCTCATTTTCATTAAAGATGGGGGAATAAAGGAATTTTTCTAGGTACTCCATTTCTTCACCATCTAGGGTTCTCAATATGTTTACTATTCGTTTCATTCTTTTGGGATTTTCACCTACTGGAGCTGCTCAAAAATCGCATTAAAAAAAGCTCAACAACCAATCGCATATAAACAATTAAATTACAACGACTTAACAGTGTCCACTCTAGCTATTCCGTTTCTTATAACAAAGTTAATACTTTCAAACGACATAGTATTTCCATGTCTCAAAAATGTATATTTTCTCAAAAACGTACAAACAGAAACCATTAACAATCAAACAATTGATTAAAAAACAAAAATAGTAAATCAATTATAAAACACCTAAGAGACAGCCTTCTTATTCTATTTCGTACTATATACGAAGTACTATCTATCATTATCTTTCACTCGAATTAGGATAGTAATCAGCTTAGTTATCAAGTTGTATCACAACCCATAAAACTAAAAAAGTCCACTTATGCTTCCCCCTTTTTTAAGAAACGGGAATAAGGAGATTGGACAATCTGATTGTTAGCTGTTTTTAGATAACCCAACAACTTATCCCAAACAATGAAGGCTCAACTCCTACAAAAAACACTAGCTGTTTTTTTATTATTATTTATTTTTTCACCTATTTTCAGTCAAAAATCAGCCTTAGACTTTTCAAATGTAACGGTACAACAACAACCACAAACCGAAATTGCAGTCGCTTTTGACCTAATTGGAAAATCTAGCGCTCCTCATGATGTTTCGGTTTTCATCAATGGTGTACTAGCATTTACACAAAAAGCACGTAAGCATGACCCTATTTCTATGACTTGTCCTATTTCCATGATTCCTTTAGGAACACTAGTCAATGGATATTATGAGGTAGAAGTAACGCTAGAAGCAAGAAGATCAGGGCGAGAAATCAACCAAATGAAATGCATAGTACCTATTTACCCTTAAATTCATCAAAAAGTACACTTTATTTTAGCTAGTCTCTGTGACTCCAACTAAAACAAAGCTAAATGTATCCAGATATAGCATTTCAAAATTCTATTGATTCAAAAAAGCTTTATTTTTATAAATTTGGCTTTGTAATTAATTGAATTTGAGGCACTAGAGTAATTTCTAGTGCTTTTTTTATGTGCTTACTGGCGAGTTGAATGTAAACTAAAAAATAGCCATC
>JAHDHB010000209.1:2783-8895 GCA_020631545.1 Saprospiraceae bacterium
ACGCGCCATAGCGCGTGGATGACCAAAAAGGGGGATGCTTAATGAACAACATTAAAGCGTTTGCTTTGAATAATTGCGCCAGATTCATTTTTCATTATCAAAATATAGGCGCCACCACTCAATTCATTCAACCCTAATTCCCATTGGTTAAATCCTCGTTCAGCAGTTACATTTTCAACTTGTAAAATTCTTCCGTAAATGTTGGCAATGCTTAAAATGTAGGATTGCGCTTTAGAACTAGGAAATTCTATATATAGCTGGTTATATGCGGGGTTCGGATATAGGTACAACTTATCAAAAGCTTCTTCCGTGCTCTCCAATTCTTCTGAGGGGTTTCTACCTTCGAACTCTTCATTATCAGCCATTAACTGGGGATTACATTGACCTTGTTCATAAACTTGAAAATCCCAAAACTTAGCATTTGAGCCATTTCCAGCCGTGTCAGCATCATCATCACAAGCAAAAACCAGCCGAACAAAGTTACCTGAAAAGTATTGACCAACAGGAATCGTATATGTTCGAACAGGGCTGCTATTTGTAGGGTAGTTATGGTAGTCTTGGATACCCCAATTTTGTGTACCTCCAAACTGAAAGAAGGTATTAGGACTAAGACCGTCATCTGTTTCGAAACCAAAGCCATGAACTTCTCCCCATCGAGTAATATCGAATTTTAGCTTTACCATAGTATTGGCTGTTACTGTATAACTAAACGGAATCATTTTCCAAGCATTATCATGAATGTATAACCCATTCGGATGAAAGGTTTCATAATCTCCTTGATCTTGACTACCGCCAAAGCCACTTATAGTATAATCTTCAAAATCTAGTGGTGTACAATTTGGCGTTGCCCCTGTATTATAAATTCGAATATTATCAATTGCTATATCACCAGCCCAACTCCTCCCAGTTTCCCCTAAGAAACGTATATAAACGGTATGCTCATTGGCATAGCGCTGCAAGTTAACTGTTGCTTCCTTCCATATAGGCCCTTCATTTCCAAATATGCCCCATTCGGTATTCCAATTTATTCCATCTACACTTAGACCTAACTTGAGATTGCCAATCGCATCGCCATACATATTGTAGTTAAACTTAATTTGTGGATTATTAAGTCCGCTAAATAAAAAACAGCTATAAAGTCCTGCTTTTTTGTTGGGATGATTGCCATAAGAAGCTTCAACATATGCATAATGAGACCCCTCAATAGCTCCGGTAGGCCCCGTATCTCGAGACGGCGTGCTCCCACTTCTTCTAAGCCAATGAAAATCATCTCCTATATAATTCGTCCAACTCCCCCAATTACTATTAAAACCTTCTGAATATGGGAAATTGGTCACTGTACTTTCGCAAGGCAGATATTCACCTACAACCAGCTTATCAATAGCCATATCACTTCGATAACTTGGCCCCCTTACCCCAACAAATCGAATTCCAACTACATGTCCTCCATAGCCAGGAAGCTCTATTGTTGCTGAGTGCCAATTTGTTGATAGATATTCACTTGAAGACCACACTTCTTCCCAACCTGAATTATCTCTATAAGTCTCAACTTTTAATTCCATTCCCTGTCGTCCATACATATGATACTTAAAAGAAATCGCTGGATCATTTATATTTGCAAAATCAAAACAAGTATAAATAATTGCCTCGTCTCCAGCTCCAAAACCAGAAGCTTCCGTATAAATATAGCCGCTTCCTTCGGCAGCTCCACTAGGACCAGTATTAGCAGAAGTGGTAGAACCATTTCCTGCTACCCAAGAAAAAGAACCAGGATTCGGGTTTGTCCAAAGAGAAAGAGGGGTAGGAGAAAAAATGTTAGCTTCAAAATCCTGTTCGAAGGGAAAATTGTGCTGAACATGAGGACAATCTAAATTTGTTGGCTCTTCATAACGTTGTAGCAACTCATTTTCCGTTTCAAGAATAGCTGAAAATGAATTTGCATTTGTAGCTAGGTAAAAGCCACAAAAAATCAGTAAACCTAACAGGTGTATTCGCTTTTTCATAAAAAATTAGTTTCCAAACCGATCAGATGTAGAAAGTTAGTCCTAATCGATAGTGAGTGAATAAATATTCATCAAGATACATGACTAAGGCGGGGAACCTCAGCTAACAATTTATACATTCCATAATCAAGCAATTTATTCTTATGGGAAAAGCGAAATAAATATTACTTAATCAACTACAGGCATGTATATTTGCAATTTTACAAAAAAAGAGACAACTGTCAAAAAATATTTTTCATTTTGTTTAGCCTAATACTTTTAAAAAAAATACCAATCATTAATTACAAGTAATAAAGAACAAAAACCATCAACTAATTCAAAACTAACAAGTGTAAGTATTCTTACACAAAGCTTTTCTTGACCAAAAAAAGGTATATACCTGAGTTTTGAGCTCTATGTTTAGTCATGAGATGAAGCCTATAACTCAACTGTTATCCCACATTACAAGCGCCAAAATGTTAGCACAAGCATGAGCCTTATATAAAATTCAGACACGGAGTATTCTAAAATCGATAATTTACTAATATCCAAGGAGAAGACTAGCATTTTAATAGGCGATTTAATACCTAAAAATGTAAGCCCTTGTATCGGGAGATACGAAAGGGTTGGGTGGATTTCTACAGCCTACAAGGGAAGGAGGACGAGGTGTGCGGGGAACGAGATGCGGGATTTTTTTACAAATGAAATAGAAAGAGGAGCGAGGCACGAGCTAAAAAAAGCTTCGCTCCCCTCTCCTCTCACCTCAATTATACCTTAGCGACCATATCTGCCATTCTAGCAGAGTAGCCGGATTCATTATCATACCAGCCGATTACTTTTACAAATTTCCCTCTTGAGCTTGTCATCAAGCTATCAAAGATGCAAGAATGCGGATCATTCACAATGTCAGAAGAAACTAGAGGATCCGTACTGTAGGCTAAAACGCCTTTCATCGCTCCTTTTGATGCTTTTTCAAAAGCAGCATTAAGTTCTTCCACAGAAGCTTCTTTCTCAAGAATAACGCTCAACTCTACTAAGGAGCCTGTAGGCACGGGTACTCTAAGCGCCATCGCATTGATTTTCCCCTTAGCTTTTGGATAAACTAGTCCTAAAGCGATAGCCGCACCTGTAGTCGTAGGAATAATATTTATAGCTGCGGCTCTAGCACGTCTTAGGTCTTTGTGTGGCCCGTCTTGAATGTTTTGATTCGCCGTGTAGCCATGCGTTGTCGTCATAAACCCTTGCTCGATGCCCCAGTTTTGGTCTAAGATTTTTACCATAGGAGACAAGCAATTGGTTGTACAGCTTGCATTGGAAATAACGGTTTCCTTAGGATCTAAGTTTTCCTCATTCACCCCAAGAACTATAGTTGGAACATCAGGACTTTTGGAAGGTGCCGAAAGAATAACTCGTTTTGCCCCTGCTTCCAAGTGCTTGCTTGCTTTATCCCTTGTCGTGAAAAAGCCCGTACACTCTAAAACGGTATCCACCTTTAAGTCAGCCCAAGGAAGCTTAGCCGGGTCTTTCTCTGCATAAGCATTGATGGCCTTTCCATTAACGATAATCTCGCTATCATTGTAATCCACAGTTCCATCAAATCGACCGTGTATAGAATCATATTTTAGCAAATGTGCCAAAGATTTATTATCGGTTAAGTCATTTACGGCGACAACCTCTACCCCAGGCATATTGTATAAATTACGAAAGGTTAGCCTGCCTATTCTTCCAAAACCGTTGATTGCAATTCTTTTTGCCATAATATTTCTGTTGAAAATGGAATTATTGATTAATAGTTTACGTTAAGAAGAATAATGAACCGTAAAAGTACGGTTTCACTATTTTCTAAACGCTCAGTAAGTGTAAAGATAACAATAAGTCTAGAACATTCAAGAATGCAATATTAACTTTTTGTAAAATAATTGCTTTCAAAACCTCACCCCCCCGCTATTTCCTAGGCTAGTTATCTATTAAACTAATAATTAAGACACAAATTTAAAGTTTCGAAAATAAAAAATACCATGATTCTAAAAAAATACTTCAAAAGTCCTTTGATTTTTACGCGAAGCATTTTATCTTTGCCCTGCCTTGAACGAAAAGCGTTCTTGCAACACAAAAAATACGGCACGGAAAGGAATAAAGTTACTTAATGAATTTGTTGGTTTTCTACAAGTTCAGCTTAACTGGCCCCTTCGTCTATCGGTTAGGACGCCAGGTTTTCATCCTGGAAAGAGGGGTTCGATTCCCCTAGGGGCTACTATTTTTTAAAGGGAACTTTCGCAAGAAAGTTCCCTTTTTTATTTGGTTATATCCTTCTCATCAAAAGCATGACACAGCACTACCTAAGTGTTTATCTCTACCCTACTTCATTCAAACAAAACCTCCATATCCAACGTATCCTTCACATACCTTACAAAATAGGTATTCTCCTTGGTTCCAAAAGTCGTAAGCATTGTCAAAAAAAGCGTTTTTCTAGTCCCTGTTTCTTCTTTGAAGACTTGCAACTTGTTTCTTAGCTTTTCAGCATAAGATTTCGTTATGGTGTATGGCGTTTCCGAAAATTTGATTTCACAAATATTGATAGCACGGTCGTTTCTGTCAATTATTAAATCTATTTGGGCACCTCCATCTATTTTCTTGCTACGCCAAGTAGAAATTTCAGTAAAAACGCCACTTATCCCCAAATGCTTTTTAATACCTTTTGTATGATATCGACAAATCTGCTCAAAAGCATAGCCACTCCAAGCTCTCCATTTTGGATGTCCTAATCTAGAAAGCCAAGCCCCTTCCCCTTCTGCTTTTGAATGACGCACAAACGTAAAATAAAATAAAGTGTACTGATCCCCCAACATATAAATGGCATCTCTACTTGATTTTCCAAAAGGATAATGCTTCTTGATGAATCCCGATTGCTCCAGTTCATTTAAGACCACCGATAAGTTCCCTCCTTCTCTGACTTTTGCTTTTTGCACAATCTCCTTTCTTGATAAGCCTTTTGCTTTATTCGCTAATGCTTCAACAATAGCTACATGACGTGTATAGTTCTTAAAAAGCGACCGATATAAATCAAAATATTCTTTGTGCAATAGACCTCCTTTCGTAAAAAACAATCTATCAATGTTTTGCGCTACACTTCTATTTCCCTGAACATGCTCTAAGTAGAAGGGAATGCCTCCCATTGCCATATATAAAGTAAGCAATTGATAACGATCATAGTCTGCTCCTCTTGACTGAAGAAACAACTCGGTTTCTTTTAAGGTAAATGGTTCTACTAGGATTCGTTCTGTCACACGATTATGAAGCCCACCTTTATCTCTTATCAGTTTTTTTATCATCCAAGATGCAGCCGAACCACAAGCAATTAGTAGGATATCAGGTCGATAGGCAGCCCATCCATTCCAAAAATGCTCTAAACCTCCCAAAAAACCCGAACCGTGTGTATCTAACCACGGTAGTTCATCAATAAAAATGACTTTGCGCTTTGCTTTACTTTTTGATAAAAATTGAATCAAAAGTTGAAATGCTGTTAACCAATCTTTTGGAATGGGTATGTTTTTAGCGTTTTTATCAAACAAGCAAAGATAATCGTGAAAGTGTCGGAGCTGGGCTTTCGTTTTTGCATTGGCTAAAGCCGTCATTCGAAAAGTAAATTTATCTTCAAATTTTCTAGAAACGAGATACGTTTTCCCTACACGCCTTCTACCATATACAACAGCAAATTCTGATTTCTTGCTTTTATACAGCTTTTCTAATACACCAATTTCTTTTTCTCTTCCAATGATTACATCTTCCATAATTCCTATTTTGGGCGATAACTGTGTTCTATAAATAAGTTATCGCCCAAAATTAAACATTTTTTAGTGATAAGTAGCTTATAAAACCAAGTTATCGCCCATTATCTAGCATTTTAACGTAAAAATTGGCTCTAAGGAACCTTTTCCTAGCAGAAATAGAATAGTTTTGGGCGATAAGTGGCTTATAAAACCAAGTTATCGCCCATTATCTAGCATTTTAACGTAAAAATTGGCTCTAAGGAACCTTTTCCTAGCAGAAATAGAATAGTTTTGGGCGATAAGTGGCTTATAAAACCAAGTTATCGCCCATTATCTAGCATTTTAACGTAAAAATTGGCT
>JAHDHB010000209.1:8995-10113 GCA_020631545.1 Saprospiraceae bacterium
AGCATTTTAACGTAAAAATTGGCTCTAAGGAACCTTTTCTTGGTAGAATTAGGATAGTTTTGGGCGATAAGTGGATCCGCATTCAACACAGTGGTGCTCGCACATTAAGGATATGTTAGAAGCAATTACTACTCTATTATTGCGATGAAAGATAAAAAAGGAATTTTGATTGAAGTGGGGTAGATTCAGCCACAAGGTGACGGCTAAATCTCATAACCGCCCGCGGTCACCGTGTGGCGTTACTCCTAGCATTTGAGGATTTGCTTAGCTATTTTTTATTTTCGTGAATTCTTTCACTGTTTTGCCCCATCAGAGAATTAGGTTTTAGGACAACTCCTAACTCCTAACTCCTAACTCTTCACTACGAACCTATTTCCGTCCAAAATCAGCAGGAATTTCTCCCCACTCCTTAGTTTTCCATTTCATTATTTTATTATCGAAGGTATTATTGCGTAGCCAAAGTTCACCACGTTGGATAAGCTCGAAGAGCTTTGCGTTTGCAGCAACTCGTTTGAGTTTGGTCGCTGCTTTTTTTCGCGTAATCCAGCCCATCGCTATTTTTGAATCCGAGTAAATCGGTGTATTTTTTCCTTTCTTTTTTAAGTAAGCTAGTCCATGAACGAGGGCTAAGAACTCGCCTACATTGTTTGTTCCTTGTCGAAATGGGCCCATTCTAAAAAACTCAATACCTGAAGAGGTATCTACCCCCCGATATTCCATATTCCCTGGATTTCCACTACAGGCAGCATCCACGGCCATACTTTCCCAGATAATTTCTTTACGGGCTTCTTCGGATATGGTCTTTTTAGTAGTTTGTGTAGCTCCTTGCCCTATATAAGAATGAAAATCGCCATAATAGGCTTCTTCAGCGGCAGCAAGCGTACTAAAGGACTTGTATTTTGCTCCTTGGTAGCCTTTTACTTGTGCAAAGCACTCTGCCCAAGTTTTGTAAACACCAGGATCTTGTCCAATCCAAACTACATAAAATTTTTGTTTCTTAGCCACGATCTTCCCTTTATAGTCTTGTAAATGAACGTAAAATTACATTTTAAAAGCCACTCCAAAAAGGCTCTTCTTCAAAATACGATGTAAGATTTAAGAAGTATGATGTTTATTAT
>JAHDHB010000210.1 GCA_020631545.1 Saprospiraceae bacterium
AAGGAATATGATGTATGTTCTTGGGGATAAACTGCTATGTTTTTTTATGCAGAAAATGAAATGTGGATTTGGCGATTTTTTTACCATATAAGACTTATAAGAAGATATAAGCATTGCGTGAAATGCTAAACACCAGAGCCTTATAAGGAGCTCTGCGACCTTATTTAAGACACATAAGCTAATCGTTGTTTTATTGGTTCTGGCTATGTTGGTTTAGTGTGTTGATTGTGAGTAACTTGGAGGTAGAGTGTTGTTGAGCTTTTACCTAATTAATTTGCGACATAAATTTAATGAACAATTTGTAAAACAATATCCCCATGAAAAACAAACTTTTATTCTTCTTCATGTCAAGCTATTTCCTAGCTTTTGGGCAAAAAAATGAACCTATTCTTTTCCAAAATGAGGAGGTGAAAATTTATAAAACCAAGGCTATTTATAAGGATGAAGTGCTTTATGAAGTGGAAGATCCTACTAGGGAAGAGCTGACGGAGGAAGCGTATAATGAAGCAGTTGCCGTTTATTATACGCCTTTATCTTTGATTGGAAATTATTTTAACTACGAAAAGGCCTCTTTTGAACTCGGCTATCCTTCTAGTTATGGAGAAATCATTAGCCTTGATCTTAGGACTAAAGAACCCTTAAGTATTTTGGATGTGGTGGAGGAACGTTCTTTAGTGGATGCCCTCATACAGGATGGATGGGTTAGAGGCTTGGAGGGAATGGACTTGGTGGAACTGGAATGTAGTCAAACGATTGAGGTCGTTCTTCGCCTGATTAATCAGCATACGGCTTTTGCAAAGTTTTCTGTACATAGTTTTGCCGTTTTGGATTATAATGAACGTAAGGAGAAAGTCGCTATTCGGTTTATTGGCCCTAAGAAGGAAGGGAATCTTGCTAGTTATGTACAACTAGGGCTATGGGTGTCGCCTCTTGAACGCGTAAAAAAACGCCTAAAGCAATCGGGCAATTTTTTTATGGGTAAGTTTAAGTTTCAGGAAGGGATTATAATGCACCAATGATATGCCCCTTGTCTTTATTAAAATGCACTCTCGTCGGTTAAAGTTTGGTGCGAGGATATACGAATTCTTCACACCTCAAATAAAAAAGGCTTACAGTCCCTAAGACCGCAAGCCATTTTTTTTTGCAGAGAAATTAAGAATTACAGCACTTGAACCTTCATAGTGTGGTTGAATCCAAGTGCTTTGTTGTATAAATGGAAGAGATTTATTCCCTTCGGTAAATTCTGTATGTCGTAGTTCAATTTATTAAAACCAACGGAAGCGTTAATGCGTTCGCTTCGTAAAGTGTGACCTTCCATATCGTAAATTTCTAACGATAAAGTTGCTTTTTCCTTCATCGTGAAAACAAGATTGACATCGTATTTCGCTGGATTGGGATAAATTCGGATGTTTTTGATAAGATCTTCTACATTTCTCCCCATATTGACGGCTACGGTGTCGGACAATTTGAATTTCTTGTCAATATCTACTTGTTTTAAGCGATAATAACCCGTTCCTAGGATTGGAAGTGGATCTACGGCTGTATAAGTGGTCGTAATGTTGTACCCGCCTCGTGCTCGTTCTATAAAAAGAGTGGTAAAATCAACACCATTTTCGCTTCGTTGAACCTCAAAATAATCATTATTGAATTCCGAAGAGGTCTGCCATTCTAGGGCAACTTCTTGTCCTTCTACTAGTTTTGCTTGAAAATAGACCAATTCAATGGGTAGAAAGTTGGACATATAGCAGCTTGGATCGACGATGGCAGCGTTATCAATGATAGGGAGTTTTTGTCCCACAAAAGTATCAAAATGTGCTGCTGTCATAACATCATCGCTTCCGCCCAACCAATCTTGCAGCAAGGTTGAGAACACTTGTCTATAATCATTCTGTAAGCCCTGAAGTAAAGAACCATCTAGGTTCGACAAATCTACATTGGTTCCTGTAATACCTGGCACTACCGCATTCCCAACGAGGAACATAGGTGCTAAATTCCCATGGTCCGTACCATAGTTCCCATTTTCAACTGCTTTTCGGCCAAATTCAGAGAAGGTAACCGTCATCACTCTATCCGCAAGTCCTAGTAGGGTCAAGTCATCTTGGAATGCTTTTATGGCATCGAAAAGTTCTTGTAGCAATAAGGCATGTTGACCAACAGAAGGATCGGTGAAGTCTACTTGATTATTGTGAGTATCAAACCCCCCAATTTTTGCTAGGAAGACTTTTGTTTTCGAACCTCCACTTATCAAACGTGCTATAGATTGTAACTGATTGGCTAAGTCCGTGTCCGGATAAGTGCCTAGATTATTACCAGCATTAAAGACTGCTGAAATCCTTTGAGAATAGACACTTACGCTTTCTTGAGTATCTACTATATATTGAAGCTCTAAGCCCATATCCGTGTTAGGAATGAGGCTTGGCGGTAAAATGCCCAACTCAGAAACCGTACTGTAAAAACCCGAGACATCCTGCTTTGTCAAATTTATAGCCGTACTTCCGGTGAAGGAATTAAAACCAATAGCAGGTGAGGAATCTCCTAGTTGTATACCTAGTGGATCGGGCATGTCTGTCGTTGGATTTCCTAGGGAACCTGGGTAAGAATAATCCAAGAAACGCCCCACCCATCCCGTTGTTTTATTGAAATTTAGTGGAGAGGTATCTCCTCCTGTAAACCAAAGGTCAGTGGCTTTGAAGTGAGAACGGTTTTGATTTGGATAGCCTGTAGCTTGAATGATGTTGCCTTTTCCTGCGTTGTAGAGATCTTGCAATCCCGTCATGACAGGTTGAATACCAACTTGATCTGCAATGGGTAAAGTGTTGTCTAAGTTGACGAAAGCACCAGTTCCCGTATCATTAAGTCCGATATTTGGGCGAATGTTTTTATAGATGGCATGTTGGTCGATAGGAATGAGCGTGTTTAGGCCGTCATTGCCTCCACCCAATTGAATCATGACCAAGGCGCGATCATTTACGCCTTGACAAGCCAACATTTTATAAAGTCGCTGATTGGTGAACATCTTCAGGGGAGAACCGTTCAGCATCAGCGGTGAAAGTGCTGCTGGGGCAGCTATTTTGAAAAAATTTCTTCTATTCATAATTGAAAAATTGTTCCTTTTTTCTAGGAAAGAAGGGGCCGGAGTCAGATTTAGTTTACTTATCTGTTACCCTCTACTTTTTACATGGTTTAGATTAACTCAATTGGAATTCTTGTGAGGATAAAACAGCTTCAAGGAAACGTTTTAGAATTAAATCAACTTCTGTTTTATTTCCTGATACGAGGTAATCTGCCCATTCATAAGTCCAATCATCTGCTGGGAGATTGTCTAGGAAGATGGTATTTAAGAAGTAATCGTAACGATCAGCGGCCTCTTTTTCCGTGAAAAATAATTCCAAGATTTCCGTTACCACATATTCTGCTTGAGAAGGAATCGAGATGGTATTCTCCACCCAATCTACAAAATCAAAAATGGTAGAATTGACCATGTTGTTTTGGATTCTCATCAATTGACTTGGAACCGAGTACCGACCAATAATGGTACTACTATTAAACCACAAGCGATTGTAATCAGGAACTTGATAATAGGCTGGATATCCTGCTACGGTAGGAGGGTCAAAGAGTTGAAAGTCGACCTTAGCAAAGATTCTGGAATTTATTCTACTATAGAAAGTGTAAAAATCGGTCATCTCTACATTCATGTCAGGAATCGTAAATCCAAGCCTTGTTACGGTTTGTAGCGTCATATCCAAGGGCGAAACAATCAAACTCCCGATGATGTTATCGGTAGCATTTGCATCAGCTTCATCGTAAAAATACTGGCTACTAAAAAGCTCTCTAAATACAACTTCTAAATTATAGTCGCTACTACGGAAGCTATTTGCTAAAGGAACAATGACATTAGCCTCCACATTGGCATCGATTTTATAAGCGACAAAATGTCGATAGATTCTTCGGACAAGATAATTTGCTGTTTCTTCTTGGGCGAAAATCATATTGATGAAATCTTCCAATTCTCGATACATATCTGTCTCGTCAGCCGCTCCTGTAATGACCGCGTTCCCAAAAGCTGCACTAAAGGTTTTATCACCCGCATCATGCTTAGAAAATTTGGGGTAACCTCTAGGAATTCCAGTGTCTGGATCAATATAAGTTATTCGACCATTATCTTCCTTAAACCCTGTGAGTACACGTGCGGCTTCTTGAATATCGGTCTCTGTATAATTGGTATAATCTCCTGGCGCAATTTGGTCTCCTTTTCCTATGGTAAACAACTCAAAGAGTTCTCGGGCATAGTTTTCGTTTGGATTACCAGCCACATTATCCTTATTGTCTAGGTAATCCAGCATGATTCCATCCATCGTCATTTTGAGAACAAAAACGCGATAACTTCCTAAGACGGAATAACGTAGGAGTGCGAGATGGTCGAAGAATTGTGCGCTACTCCCATAACGTTTGCTGACGGTCATGCAAGTATGCAAAAAGAACTGCACTTTATGACTCAAAGAAGTGTCCTTAACTGCTTCATTTTTCCACCAATTTGTGACTAAATCACGTTGAGGACCTCCATTCAAGGAGGTTGTCGTAGGGCAAGAATTAGGAACAGCGCCACAATTGATCCACGGCAGCCCAGTGTCTGTCGCTATAGGTTCAATGTTTTGAAGCGGTGGAATAGTCATCAAAGCATCTAGTGCCTGAGTAACCGTTTTTGTTGCAAAATCATCTATTCGTGCCTTGGTAATGTTGTAAGTCGTTCGACGCAAAAGATGGGCTGCTAAACGTCTACCCAACACGCCTGTTTTAGGTGTTAGACTCATTATTTAGGTCTTGTTTATTTGATTTAAAGTTTATTGGACAAGTGATTAGAAAAATACGTAATATTCTTGGGAAAATGAGGGTGCGGTTTCATTGAAAAAGTGACTTTCTAGAAGCGTAGTTTGAATTTCAGACGATTATCTTTTGGCTTATTTAAAAAATTAACAATTCTTAAACAAAAGTATATCCTGCTAGCGGATACCGCTTGCTCCAAGCCTAATAAGAGGAGGTAGAAATTAGGAATGCCGAATTATCCGCGATAGGAATCGGGAGTTACCGTTTTGGTGAGCTTTTTTTTTGAAAAACGTTAACTTTTATCCCTTGAAAAACGTTTAAAAGGATCTTTGCAATGTGCTGTAAATCAAGTTGTCTACTTGTGGTTTCGTGTTAGGGGAACAGCAAATGGAAGGCAGGTAGTTTATGGTTGTTGTAGAACAAAGTTGTTTTTCCACGCTCTTCCCTCTTTTTCAAGTGATAGGGCAATTAATTGCCTAAAGGAATCAGGTTACTACGTTTTTTTAATTCTTCTTCCGAAAAAACAGGAGGTTGTAGCGTACGATTTAAGTTCCTTTCTTCCTTAGGTTTCAATAATTCCTTGGCCAATTTTCCAAATTCTGTTTGGAAGGCGCCCAATTGATGTTTTCCATACAGCGTATGGCCTCCCTCATATCTTTGAGCTATATATTCCTCGTAAGTGGTCGTGTATCCAGCATATTCATTAGCATAGGAAGAGATGAAGACGTCGGTAATACCTCCTGTTTTTAGGATGCTAAGCAAGGTGCTTCGCAAACGATTATGAGCGATGGTTGTAATTTCTGTGGGAATACCTGCAATCGCTATATTGCCGATTCGGAGAATTTGGATGGGTAAAATTTGAGGTAGGAGGGTATGTTCTTCTAAAGCGTTCAATTCTAGTTCTCGTATGACTTCCATTACGGTCGGATCTTGGCTGGAAAATAGTTTTATAAAGAATCTAGAGAATCCTTTTCTATGATAATGAGCGAGTTTCATTCCTACAGCACTCTTTTCTTCTCCATTGAGCACTATTTTTTTGGGCGTTTGACTACGGTATAATTGTTTCTTGTACTTTCGCTTATCCTTACGAAGAAATGGTGAGCGGATTCTAAAGATGATTTTACTAATATTGGCAAAGGAATTCAACATTCTGCGTCTTATGGATTTATCTTTCCAATAAAAGGAGCCTGTAAAAAAGGGAGCACCTAGAATAGGGGAGGAGGTTCTAGCATTTTTGTGACCATAAGCATACTGTTCTTCCACTTCAAGGCTGGCCATGTCGAGGTAGATCAACTCAGCGTCTAAGGGGCCTTGAATGCTTTGTCCACTAGGTGAATTCATGATTTCCAAAGCTTTATCCGCTTGTGTTTTTCCGTTCCAACGAGCCTGTTTCAAGCTTGAAACCTTGTGAGAATAGGAGGAGTCCTCTAATAGGTGTTGCATTTTGAGGTCAAACGATTTTGCATTATGGTAATCCGAAGTCATGACATCACCAGCAGCACTTTGCGCAAAAATGGCAAGGTCATTAGTCCCCATCGCTTCTTCTGCATAAATAGCCGCATAGCCTTTACTCGCACCATCAATAAAGTTGTGATCATCAAGTAGTTCGATGGGATGTACACCAAACCAATTGATAAAGCCTCTACTTTTTCCATTTTCATCCACAAAGTTTAGTAAAGGCATATTTCTATTTAAGGCCAGATTTGTTTCTGAACGCTTGTATTTTCTTTCTACTTCTTGATTTTTATTAAATGATTTTAAGGCTCTATTGAAAGCAACAGGCGTTTCAGGCTTAAAAAAGCCTTCCTTAAGTGCTATCGTAGAAGGTACTTGTGATTGAATAGCTTGCAAAACCGATTCATACATCTTTTCAACAATGAAATCGACTAATTGGGGC
Organism: Saprospiraceae bacterium; assembly: GCA_020631545.1. Lineage (GTDB taxonomy): Bacteria > Bacteroidota > Bacteroidia > Chitinophagales > Saprospiraceae > JAHDHB01. Next base: position 6,722 of record JAHDHB010000210.1, read on the forward strand.
TTATAACCCGGCATAGAAGACATATACAAGGCATAATGGGACAATCCACTAGGAGCACAGTGGGTATGTGAGGCGGTCATCATCAGGTAGGATTCATCAAAATCAGGGTATAAATTTTCCTTGATTTTGGAAAGCAATCCTGTTCTTAAGGGATGAAAAATACCGCCTAGATCTGCATGAAGGTAAATGATTTCTTTTTGGCTAATAGGATCTTTTATACTGACTACTCTGCTATAGATTCGTGAAGTAGCACCATCGTTTTCATTGATTCGTTGATGATAATTTCCATATCCAAAGAGTCCCAAACTATCCTCTATATACGTAATATCCGATTTTCCATATCCGATTAAGTAGCGTGAATTGCTTTGAGCTATGCTTTGAAATGAATTTAAAATTAGGGAAATCCAGAAGGCTTTTAACAACAATATTTTCATGCCTCCCAATATAAGCACAATATATTTAGTCTTTTAGGAATTTATACTTGTTTATGGTTGGATTTTTTGAAAAAACGCTATTGGAGTACTTTTTTTATTTGCTTTACTTTTTGTAGTGCTGCTCTAAATTCGAGACCGCTAAAGCTTTTCTTCTGAAAGAACATAGGGAAAGGTGAACGAAATACCCACGCCATTATCCTCATCACTTTCTACGCTAAATTTACCTTGGTGTTGTTCGACGAAGTGGCGAATAATAGAAAGTCGAAGCTCAATCTCCGATTTTATATCACCGAAGTCATGGTTGTCATGGTTATTAAAGCGCTTAACCTTTCCGAGGTAAATCGGCAATTTGCCGTTGATCGAATAGCTTTGTAAATAAAATTTGATTTTGATTAAATTTGCCTGTTGAATGGTCGTTGGAGCAAGTTGGATTTCAATAATGCCGGCTTGGATTATTTTGGCATAATTTAGAATGAGACCGCCAATGAGATGTTTGAGGTAAGTGAAGTTGCCGATCATTTTTTCAGGAATATCCTTGTGAACGCTGATGGACAGCTCAATATTGCTGTTGGCATGTTCTTCGTCGAAGCGGAAACTGATCGTATTTAGTAAGTCATAAATTTCGAAGGATTGCTCCGTAAATTCGTAATTGTCTTGAGCATTGGTAAGGATAATAAGTTCTTCTACAAAATCTTTGGCTTGCAGAAGAGAGTGCTCAATGGCCGTAATGTAATCAATGGTTTCCCTATCTTTTATTTTTTTGGCTAGGAGATGAGGGGTCGCCCTTCGTTCAATTTGGAGAATTCCCCCTTCTATTTTTTTGTAGTACTTCGTCCTTATTTTTTGCAACTGTTCTAAATCTGCGTTGCGCTTGGAAAGGTTAATGCGTTGAGTTTGAAGGACTTTTTGGATCGCGTTAATGCGTTCACTTTTAATAATGATTTCATTACAAGCCTGTTGTTGACGAATGAATTCTTCATACAAGGTGGTGTAATCGTGAATTTCCCAGAGCAAGACTTCCTTACCTTCAATCAGGACTTTAGAAAAAACAAAATCATAAATACCCGGCAAAAGGCTGAAAGGAGCATTCAATCTTGAAAAACGAAACTCTGGCTCTTCAACTTTTTTTGCCGCAACATGATCGTAAATAGATTCTAAAAAAGGAAACCATTCTGCTATGTGCTGGTGTAGAAGTCCATCTGTTTTAAAAATGGAATCACAACTATCCGTAACAAATCCTTGATTATCAATAAAGATAAACTGGCTTTGCTTTTCAAGCTTTTCTCGTTTATGTTTTAAAATTAAGCTCATTTCAAGTAAATGTTCCTTTGAATTAGTATTCCTTTATTATTCTAGTACTCGTTTCGTAGTACTTTCCCCTTTGGATAGGGGGCTCATTCATTCATTAAATCAATAGAGCGAACACTAAGAGGAACGGAGGAATGCTCTATACAGTTGCAAAATTCATAAAATTAGATTCAGGATATATTTTTTTGTATGCTAAGATACAAAAGTCCCTTAAGCAACAAGGGCCGCTGAATCGTGATTTAGCTAGCGACTTCTCCAAGCATTTCTTTCCCTAGAAGGACAAAAAGTTCTTCCACGTTTTCGCCTGTTTTTGCACTTGTGAATAGATCACAGTCCAAAGCCATGTCTTGCTTAATTCCTTCAATTTCACTTTCAGTCACAAGATCCTTTTTGTTGCCAACAATCTTCACCACACCATCAGGCAATAAACCTTTGAGATAATTAATATCTTCCATGATGTTTTTATAGGTAGTCGGTCTAGTAAGGTCGAAAACATAAATGATGCCATTAGCCCCTAGGAAATAAGAAACAGGTACCTTGTCTTGAGAGACCTCTCCTGCTATATCCCAAAGTAAGATGGATAATTCTTCATCTCCAATGTTTACGACTTTCTTGTTGACCTTAACCCCTATGGTCGTCAGGTATTTGTCACTAAATCTACTGTGAACAAATTGGTTGAATAAAGAAGTCTTTCCGACTCCAAAGCTTCCAGTAAGGATAACCTTTTTACTAATCATAGTAGTTTTATTTATGCTAGTTGAATTGCTAGCCTTGAGTTCGTTTTTCGTCTTTAAAGTAGCTCTTCAGTTTTAAAGAAATCTCTTCTGTGCTTCTTGACAGTTCACTTTCCGCTAAAACACTGAGCTCTTTTTCAGCAAAATTTATCATTTTATCCGACAATTCTTCTCGCTGAGAAGAGCTAAAGGTACCACTAATAACAACAGCCATATAGTAGTTGTAGAAGTTTTGAATAAAGATTTTGTAGCTACCATATTGAATCATTTCTAATTCATCACCACTATTCTCTTCATCGGTAATAGCATCTTCTACGAATGCCTTAATGGCTGTAAGCATACCGCCTATCATGTCACTATCTATAGCATTGCCTATGGAATAACTACCAATAAGCAGGCCAGAATGTCTACGAATAGCATATATTTCTTTGATAATAGCTGTGTCGTATTGGCTTAAGGCCAAATCTCCTTCTTTAACTCCAAAGATTTTAGACCTAATCTTGCCTATCCAGTTTTTCGTAGATGTAGCAGATTTGATTTTGTGGTCTATATTTTCCCTTAAAAGCTGGAATTGATGAGCGATATATTTTTTGATAAGCCGCCCCAATAAAGGAGAAATAATAGCTAAAATTTGTTCTGGAGATTCTGCGATACGTTGATCTATCAATCTATCCACTTCCATTCCATACAATTGGTCAAAGCGTTCAACAGTTTCATTAATTTTATCATTTAGAATAGGGTCAATGGTTTTACTCAAACGCTCCTTATTCTCCAACAAATCACGCAGATCATTTAGCTCTTGGGATGTGCCATTGAGCAAAATGTCTTTAATTTGCTGAAGTTGAGTATTTTCGTCTGTGGGTTTGAGTTGAATTCCGCCCATTCTATTATGAATTAAGTAGGG
>JAHDHB010000211.1 GCA_020631545.1 Saprospiraceae bacterium
ATGAGGATCGTTCTGTAGCCCCTGATTTCAATCAGGGGTTCCTTAATAATTCGTGCTTAACTCAAAATTATAATACTCGTTTCATAATAATATCTGGAGGATATTTGACTTCATAACGGGGTATCTCAAAAAGGATACAAGTGAAAAACAATTTTTTTTAGAGTAGGTTATTTTCTTGTTAGAAATCAAAAAAATAATTTACCTTTGCGGCACTAAATTAATGCTTTATGGCTAGTGTTAAAACTAAAAAAGGATTTAAAACATTTTTGACTAAATTCCCAATAATCAAGGATTTGCCCTTGGTGTTGAATGAAGATGCTCGCCGCCGTTTTTCTTTATCCAACAAACCTGTTTCGAATGAAACAGTAGAGCAATTTTGTCTTGATGATGGAGAAACTTACGCGGATGAGTATACCGAGTATGTAGCTTGCTTTCGCTTGCCGGATACTGCTGATTTCTATGGGTTTGTGCTTTGGAGAGGTAGCCTCTTAGAGTATAGTTATTTATTGGTGACTTTCGATAAAAGAGGGGGGATGATTGAAAAAAACGTAATCGGGGGAACTAAAGTCGTAGATGGACGGTTTCATACCATAGAAGCGACCGTCAAAAGCAACACTGAAATCGTAGTAGTAGAGTTAGAAAGTACTGACGGAAGCCATGCTCCCACCCAAACCAAGAACTCTCCTACAAAACGTCTGTCTATTTCCAAGGAAGGAAAAATGACATTGATTAATAATTGAATTTGGCAAATGAGAAGTTAATTTGCCACACATTTTGAGAATGATTGGAACTTCATTTTGAAGATAGAAGGATACAAAATTTTGATAAGCAATAGGATAAACCTGCTTTCTTTTATTCCTTTCCAATACAAATATTCTCATTTAACGATACACATGGTAAAAAAGAAAACGAGAAGGAAAGGTTCGAAACGAACGCTATCCTTGAACGACCAGATTTTTAAGTTGTTCAAAAGAAGTCCTAAGAAAAGACTAAATGCTAGGCAAATCATCAAGAAATTGAAGCTCTCCGAAAACGTCGATGCCGTCAATGCCCACCTCGATAAGTTGAAAAAAAACGGTCAGATCACTCAACTTGGAAACGGCAAGTACAAACTCCTTAAAGTCACCAAAGATAAGAAGATGATAACGGCTGAAGGACGTGTGGATATGACACGGAGGGGCTCGGCTTACATTATTTGTGATGGCCTAGAATCCGACATCTTCGTCGCTCCCAAAAACCTTGGTTCTGCATTTCATGGAGATATTGTCCGAGTGCAATTCATCGCAAAACCTGACCGTTCAAGGCATTCAGGCAAGGTCTTAGAAGTCCTAGAACGTGCTGCGGATAGCTTTATCGGAACCCTACATCTTTCGCCTAAATTTGCTTTTGTCGTTGTCTCTGACGAGCGAATTCCAGTTGACATTTTTGTCCCAACATCGAAAACGAAGGAAGCTAAAAACGGCGAAAAAGTAATCGTAAAAGTTACGCAATGGCATGATGGAAAAGGGAAAAGCCCTTCGGGAATAATCACGACAGTCCTAGGAGAAGCGGGGAGTAATGAGATTGAAATGAAATCCATTCTCATTCAAAATGGCTTTAATTTAGAATTTCCTGATGCCGTTATGGAGGAAGCGAAAGCCTTGAAAATGAAGGTGACGGAGAAGGAATTGGCTAGGCGGCGAGATTTTCGCGAGATTACGACCTTCACGATTGATCCCGAGACGGCCAAAGATTTTGATGATGCTCTTTCTATCCAATATCTAGAAAATGGAAATTGCGAAATCGGTGTTCACATTGCAGATGTTACGCATTTTTTAGCTGAAAATTCGGCCTTAGACAAGGAAGCTTACAAGCGCTCAACGTCGGTTTACTTGGTAGACCGCTGCCTGCCGATGTTGCCGGAGCGACTGTCGAATGACCTATGTTCCTTAAATCCGCAAGAAGAAAAATTCTGCTTCTCGGCTGTCTTTACTTTTGATAAAAATAAGGCTATCGTAGACCGCTGGTTTGGCAAAACGATTATCTTTTCGGATAGACGTTTTACTTATGAAGAAGCGCAAACAGTCATTGAAACAGGTGAAGGCGATTATGCAGCAGAGCTCAAAAAGATGAATCAACTAGCGTATAAACTACGCAAGGCGAAATTCAAGAACGGAGCGATAAATTTCGATGCCCCAGAAGTGAAATTTAAGCTAGATGACGAAGGGAAACCGATTGATGTCTATGTGAAAGAGCGGAAAGATGCCCATTTACTGGTAGAAGATTTTATGCTGCTTGCCAATCGAGAGGTGGCTACCTATATGTATAAGAAGAAAGAAGGGCAAGAAATCCCGTTCGTTTATCGAGTTCACGACTTGCCAGAACCGGAGAAAGTAGCTGATTTTGCCTTATTTGCAGCGGAGCTAGGGTATCCTTTAAAAATAGATACGCCTAAGCAAATTGCCAAATCCTTCAACCAGCTAGTCAAAGCAGCGGAAGAGCGAGAAGAATTGAAAATGCTTTTACCACTGGCCATTCGAACGATGTCCAAAGCGACTTATCAACCTGAAAATATCGGGCATTACGGTCTTGCATTTGATAATTATACACACTTTACCTCTCCGATTCGTCGATATTCAGATGTGCTTGTTCATCGAATACTTTACAAAAATCTAGAAAAACCAAATCGAACGAATTTAGCAGATTTGGAGATGCAATGCGTGCATATTTCAAAGATGGAACGCAAGGCAATGGAAGCAGAACGAGAGTCGATAAAATACAAGCAAACGGAGTATTTGAAAGACCAAGTAGGTGCTGAATTCGAAGGCGTTATCTCAGGAATGATTGAAAGAGGATTATTTGTACAAATCACTCAAAATTCCTGCGAAGGAATGGTTACATTTGACCGTTTAGAAGAGTCTTTTTATCTAGAAGGTCGTTTTAAAGCGATAGGAAAACGAACGGGGAAAATCTTCAAAATGGGGGATACCGTTAAGGTGAAAGTCCTTGAAGTCGACATGGAAAGGAAGCGTGTGGAAATGGATTTGGTCGAATAAGGAGGCGCGAGGAGTACGCACTCCTCGCACCTTTTTTAATCCTGAGATTAGGTAAAGGTTTAGGAAAATACTATATTTATTGGAATTTTGAAAAACTCCTAGTAACTAGGAAGAAAAATAAGCTATTTTTTGACTATGAATAAACCTGATTTAACAATATTTATGCTGCTTTTTGTCAGTATGGCTTTGATCTTTACCGCTTGTGAAACCAAAACAGATGGAGAGAAGAAAAAAGATCCTAAATTGGCAGAAGCAGTGGCGTGGCAGCGAGCATTGGAGAGAGACACGGAGTACTATTACTTGAAATATGGAGAAGATTTCCCTGATGGTGAGCATATTAAAGATGCGGAAGAGAAGTTTGGAGAGATTGTGCCGGGCGCTATTTCGGCGGAGCAAATGCTGGGAAAGCGTTTTACTGGACAGATTGATCAAGTAGGTGATAAAAAAGTATTTTCTCTCCGTTTTGAAGCTATTGAAGATAGGGATGGGGTCTTGTATTTCCGTTGTTTAGCGAATATGGGCTCTTTAGGAAAGGAATTGAATGGTACGATTGATTTGCAAGATAATGTTATTCAATTTATTGAAACAGAAGAGGGCACGCAGATGCAAGTCAGTGACGGTCGGGTTTATGTTCGAAATGAACGCTTGATCTTAGAATCTACTGACCTCGGACAATTCTGGCACTTGGATTAAAGGTGCGAAGTAGATGTTGGATGCCTTTTGAGTAACAAAAAACAACATAAAGTGGAAATAACGCTTTCTGCTTTATACTTTTGTCTAAATAAACAAAAAACACTAATTAATATGAAGATTCGTTTTTTCGGATTAGCACTAATGGCCTGTTGTTTAGTCCTAGTGGGATGTCAGAGTGATGCCAATTTGGAGGAAGCTTTGGCCAAAATTGCCCTTTTGGAGGAAGAAAGAGGGGAATTTGAGAGTGAGAAAGATTTAATTAAGGCTGAATATAATGACGTTATAGAGTCCTTGAATGATATTGATTTAACCTTAATGGAGATTGATACGCGAGAGAAAGAAATGGAGAACCTTATTGGGGATCTTTCTGGAAAGGAATTGCAAAGAGAGACGATTCTTTCTAAAATTGAGTCCTTGAAAGATGAGAATAAGCAAGCACAAGCCAGGGCCAATAAACTTCAAGCTAAATTGAATAAATTGAGTGCGGCAGCGGATGCTAAAAACGATAAGGAAAAAGCTGCGTTACAGAAGATTATTGAGCAATACAGTGAACGCTTGAAAGCGAAAGATGAGGAAATTAAGAATTATGAAATCATGATTTCTCAAATCGAAGCCAAGTTGAAATTTACCGAAGGAGAACTGGCTAAGCAATTTGGTATTGTTGAGCAACAAAATAGTGAACTAGCAGAAAAAAATAAGAGCCTCTCTGCAACGAATCAAGAACTCGAAAATACCATTCGGGATCTAGAAGCTTCTGAGAAAACGGTGGCGGAATGTGCTAGAGCTTATGTAGCTATTGAGGATAAGAAAGCCTTGAAAAGTGCTGGTATCATCAAAAAAATTGGTCTGAAACTGCAAGATGATTACCAAGACATTTTAAGCAAAAGCGCTCCTATAAATCTTTATCAGAAAACGGAAATTGAGACGGATGGCGTTATTCAAGCTATTCTTCCTGAGCGTGCTGCTTCTTCCTACAGCATTGATGGTAGTGTCGTGAACATCAAGGATGTCAATGTTTTCTGGCAAACAAGGGCCGCAGTAATAGTACTAAAATAATGTTCGTCGGTAATTTCAGATTTCCTGACTAACGTTCTACTTTATACAAGGGCAGAGCAACAATTTTTTATGGATTGTAGCTCTGCCTTTTTTTGTTGAGGAGGTTCTAATCCGTTAGCATAGCTCATCAATGTAGGATAGAGCTGGCTGTGCTGCGATTTATCCTGGTCTGAATATTATAGTCTATTGAGCAAAACGCTTAGTTTTTATCGAAAACAGCAAGTAGAATAAGCTTTTTGGAATGAAGATGCTTAGTTCTGCCACTAATCGCCTCAACGTGTTATCTTTTCCTACCATTTCTTTGAATCTTAAGTAATATCAATGTATTTTTACAAGTAACCTCTCCCCACTACCTATAAGATTTGTTAAAACTATAGTGCAAAGCGATGGAAAATAAAAAGATACTATTTTTCGAGTTGCCTACCTTTCCTAAAGGTACGTTGTCGCTTTCGTTGTATGCAGTAGCTGCTGCATTTGACCGTCGTTTTGCGATGGAAATCGTTGATTTGAATTTTGAGGAAGTTGATTATGAACGTATTGTCTCAAAAGTTGATCGAGCTGCCTTATATGGCCTAAAAGTTTCTTCTCAAAATTTCCCTATTGCTATAGCCTTAAGCAAGCACTTGAAATCCAAATTTCCTAGTACGCCGGTGCTTTGGGGGGGAGAGTTGCCTTCTCTACTTCCAGATGAAGCTTTAAATTATTGTGATGCAGTCGTAAGTGGGCCTTTCGAGCCTGTGGCCGAAGAATTGGCGAAGGATTTGTATGCCGGCGAATTAAAATCAAGGTACGCAGGCGATAGCAAACAGTATGAAATTCAACAAAATTCACCTCCTCGGTTTGATTTGATGACACAGCCCGAGCGCTATTATTCCTTCATGGGACTTCCTATGGAAACGTCAAGGGGTTGCACTCAGCGATGTGTTTTTTGTTTGGTACACGTTATGCAGAAAAAGTATAACTTGAAAACAACTAGGCAGTTAGAAAATGAATTGGCACAATATGAAGGCCAATTTATTAATCTAGTAGATTATAACTTAGGCGTTGATAGAGCGCATGTTATTCAAGTGTCGAAATTGATTCAAGCATCAGGAGCGCTAGGATGGATGGGAGAGATGTGCTTAGAGAATTTAGATGATGATGAGATGTTGCAAGCGATGCAAGCCAGTGGCTGTCGGATGATTTATTGTGGTTTGGAGAGTATTGATGAAAGTTCTTTGCTTTCCATCAATAAATCTAAAACCAACCAAATAGCGAATTACGAGCGCATTATCCGAAAGGTACAATCGTATGGAATTCAGATCGCTGCGGGCTTAATTTTAGGGCTTGCAGGAACGACAGAAAAGACGTTTGAGAAAACATACGATTTCTTCCAACGCATGGGAATTATCTACACCAAGCTTACGTTTTTGACCTATAATCCAGGAACTAAAGTGCAACAATCTATGCGTAAGATGGGCACCTACTTGACAGAAGATATCAAAAAATTTGATGGGAATCACTTGAGCTTTATGGCCAATGGCGTTGATAAAGAGGTCGTTTACAAAGGAGCTACTTATTTTATTAAGAAATTTTACGCTTTGCCCAACATCATACAGCGGTCTTTCCGTACGCAAGAAAATTTCTTAGGGAAACTGGAATTTATTCTCTTTTCTTATTGCTATGCAGAAGTCTATAAATCTTGGTTGGCGTACCGTATTTTTGAAGAAGAACAGAATTTTCAAACGCTATTGCTGAAGCCTTTGAAGAAAAGGACGAAATTTGTACTCGCTGAGAAGTTGTTAAACAGCGTACGCAAATGGCGATGCCCGAATGGCCTTGCGAAAGAAAAGCAAACCGATTTAGCCTTTCAATGGCCAAATGAAGTCGTACAAAATAGTAAGCTATGAAAACATATCACTACGTCATTATAGGTTTGGTTATTTTTATAGCCCTAGTTTCTCAATGCGCTTTACCTACAGCAAAAGAACCTGTTTTGAGTCGACTGGAGCAAGTCGAAAAATGTGGAAGTTGTCATCAAGATGCTTATCATAACTGGAAGATAGGGCCTCATGCTCAGGCCTATGCGAAGCTTGAGGAACATGTAGATTTGGTTCTGAATTCAGACATTTTTCCTGAGCCATACAAGGGAATGATTGCACAAAATCCAGCAGTTTGCAAGAGTTGTCATGTCAGTGAAAATATCTTTGATACTCGATTGAAGGGCTTAGAGAAAGAGGAGAATATGGAGAAATTTACCCAAGCTCATTATCCAGAAATGATGGAGTTTGCTGTTCCTAGAACAGATTCGACCATGTTTGTTACAGGGATTGATTGTCTTACCTGTCATGCAAGTGGAGATAAAGTCTTGACAACCGAAGATTTTAAGCCAAGTGGCCAAAAAATGGAAGGTCAATGTCAACCTGTAGCCTCTACCTTTTTTACTAAAAATATCAGTTGTGTATCCTGCCATAAATTTGTCGTCAATGATCAAGAAGAATTAGCGCACCAAGGGATGGAAATTGCCCAGAAAACCTGTAATTCTTGTCATCAAGAGTATGACAGTGAGGGAAAAGGAACACATTACTATTATTGGAGACATGATCCAGAAGATAAAGTACGGCCTAAAAATATGAGGGTATTTGATGTCTTAGACGTCCAATTGAAGAATCAAGTCCTTGCTGTATCTTGGGAAAACACTATTTCTCCCCATTCTTATTCGGAATGTGGGGAATCTATCGCTGATATTGAAGTGTTTAACGAAGCAGAAGAGCTGGTTTTTAGTACACAAGCAAGGTTGAATCGAAAAATTTACCATGACAAAGATTTACAACCGCTATTCAAGGACGAGCCTGTTTCAGGCATTGAGGGCTATACCTTTTCTCCTAAGCAAGAACCCTATGAGCAAAGCTATAAAATTGAAAAGCGTGTAAAAAAGGGTAAAATCAAAATCACAGGAAAACAAAAAGCGCAGTATTGGGCGAAAGACGATCTTGCTGAGGTTATTTATACTAGAGAAATTAGTTTCTGATTGTTTTCTTCGCTTTTGCCATTTGCAGGTATTCTAGATCCTTGGTTTTAGCGGGAGTGCTATAGTACTGTGTTTTGTCTTAAATGCAAGTACTAAAGGATAAATTTTTCCTTGTATCTTGCAGGAAATTTAAATTTTGAATCGTTCGTTTTGCTAAAAATTGCTTTTTCTTCCATTTACAAGTATCAACTCCCTGAAGGTCATCGCTTTCCTATGGCCAAGTATACCTTGCTACCAGAACAATTGTTGTATGAAGGCACAGTAGAAGAAGCTAATTTTTTTAAGCCCAAAGCACTAAGCGAAGCAGATATTTTACGCACACATACAAGAACATATTGGGATCAGCTAAAGGAACTGACGCTTCCTAGGCGAGAAGCTAGAAAAATAGGTTTTCCGCTTTCCAAACAGCTAGTAGAAAGAGGAACGGTCATTTCTGGGGGCACGATTCAATGTGCCTTATATGCCATGCAACACGGCATTTCTATGAATATTGCTGGCGGTACACACCACTCCTTTACCGATAGGGGAGAGGGGTTTTGTTTGTTGAATGACATTGCGATAGCGGCAAATTATCTCCTTCATCACCAACTCGCTGCCAAAATTCTGATCATTGATTTAGATGTGCATCAAGGAAATGGAACGGCGCAGATTTTTCAAAACGAACCACGCGTATTTACGTTTTCTATGCACGGCGAAAATAATTATCCTTTGCGTAAAGAAAAATCGGATTTAGACATTGGGCTTCCTGACGGTCTTGAAGATGCGCCATACTTGCATATTTTGAAGGAAAAACTACCTTTTTTGATAGATTCTGTTCAACCCGATTTTATTTTTTACTTGTCAGGCGTAGATGTCTTGAAAACGGATAAATTAGGGCGTTTAGGGATGACCATGCAAGGTTGCAAAGAGCGTGATCGCTTGGTTTTAGAAGCCTGTAAACTACACGAAATCCCTGTAGCGATAAGTATGGGCGGCGGTTATTCTGAACGCTTGGCGACGATTATTGATGCACATGCGAATACTTATCGTTTGGCTCAAGAGATTTATTTTTGAAGATTCGCTAGTCAGCACTAAGGAAAAAGTGTTTAGCTAAGGTGTCTTTAACAAGGTCAAAGACCACCTTATAAACTTTTACGTCAAGTACACCACACTATACAACTAGGAACTTTTAACTAATATCATTCTACTTGCAAAGCACAAGGGAGTTTTAAATCCATGAGCATTCGGCGGAAGAGGTTGGCTTCCTTACCTTTAAAGTTGCCTTCTAGCTCCATTTCTCCAGTTTCTATCGGGCCTTCTACGATAGGAGCGGTGAGGACATAGTCATCAAGCAAAGCAATGACTTCGCGGTCAATATTTCGATTAGAAATCACCTTCAGATGCTCTTTGTCTACGCGTTTCATTCGAACATAAAGCAAATCTCGTACACGTCCATAATGATTTGCCTTGGTTAAGACATTAATCTCTGCTAATTCGCTAGTTAACAGGCTGTGGCTAGAAGACGTACTGCCTAGGTACAAGTCATACATACCGGGATGCAAGCGACTTTCTTTTCTAGACCAAAAGAATTTCGCATCAGCAGGAACCAAGCTTTGAATCTGTGGAGAATTTAAAAATTGATTGACTACAGGAATATTATCCGCAGAAGCCATTCCTAAAACGGCAGGTGGATAACGGCGATATTTATGTTGGTTGAGTGCATAGTCATTGATTTTGAAGTAGTCACTTAATTGCTGAATCCCGCTTCGACTGCGTACTTTTCCCTTCTGCATAGCCTGGTATAGGTTATTTAGTCGTTCATCATCAAATTTATGAATAGGCATTACCCGAAAAGTTCCTTTTGCTGTACTCACATGCTGTAAAACGATAGGATCCACGTCTCCTGAACAGATGACCGTTAAGGAATTTCCTGAGGGTTTGATGGTATAATCTTGAGGGGCAAGCCCTAGCATCCAATAGCGTTGTTTCAGTACTTTGATCGTGGCTTCTTGCCATTCTCCTGTAGGGGCTTCCTTAGGCGTTAACTTGATTTTTAGCGTATTTGATTGTGTAAACGCTAGGAAAGGCAACAATAGTATCAATAAAAGAGAAAATTGTTTCATATTTCTATTTCGACCTGTTTGTCTATAAAAGATAAGGTTACGAGGATTCTTTATCCCAAAATCAGACCAATTTTTTTAGGCGTGTAGAACAGGATGGCGAAGCCGTAGTAACTATCACTGTAACGATATCTCATGGCGTTGATTTTTAACCACATAGCGCACAGTAGAAACATAGTTTTTGACGACATTG
>JAHDHB010000212.1 GCA_020631545.1 Saprospiraceae bacterium
CTTAATTTTCATAAAATCACCTTATTCTCCTTTGGATTGAGCAAAATATTATGGCTTTAAGCTTTTATGTGAAACATTTAACCACAACATGAGTTTACAAAACTGGGATAAATTTAGTAGAAGAAATTACTTCAACCCTTTTTTCCTAATTTTTTGAAATCAAGCAAATTTATAAAATAAATGGACAAAATCACCATTCTTTGGGCCGATGATGAAATCGACTTACTTAAACCACAAGTTTTATTCCTTAAGAAAAAGGGGTATGATGTCATTACAGTAACTAACGGCTATGATGCTTTAGAAGAGTGTAATCAAAAGAATTTTATTGATGTCATCTTTCTTGATGAAAGTATGCCGGGTATGACGGGACTTGACACCTTGTCCAAAATCAAAGAAATCAATTCTAATATTCCTGTCGTTATGATTACCAAAAACGAAGCGGAAAACCTTATGGAAGAAGCTATTGGTTCTCAAATAACGGATTATCTTATTAAGCCTGTCAATCCTCATCAGATTTTATTAACTCTGAAAAAGATTATTGATAATAAGCGATTAGTTCGAGAAAAAACCTCGTCGGAGTACCAACAAGATTTTCGTCAAATTTTCATGGAAATCAACAGCAGATTAGATTTTGAACAATGGACGGATGTTTATCAAAAAATAGTGAATTGGGAGATTAAACTCAACTCAACGAATACGACAGAAATGGCGGATATTCTTTCTATGCAAAAGAGCGAAGCCAATACCGAGTTTTCTAAATTCGTGGTTAAAAATTATTTGCATTGGGTAAATAACGAAGAAGAAGCGCCCATTATGTCCCACAATCTTCTACGAAGCAAAGTTTTCCCTGAAATTGATCCAGATCGCCCTACCTTTTTTCTTTTATTAGATAACTTGAGGCTAGACCAATGGGAAACAATTGAACCTATTTTAAGCGAGCTGTTTAGAATGGACAAAAAAGAATATTTCTACAGCATTCTTCCTACCTCTACACAATATAGTAGAAATGCCATTTTTTCAGGGCTCATGCCTTCTGAAATTCAAGAGTATTATCCTGAATGGTGGAAAAACGATAATGAATCTGGTGGAAAAAACTTGTACGAACATGAGCTTTTAAGTGAACAAATCCGTAGAACTTTTCACAAGGGGCTTAAGTTCGATTATACCAAAATCACCAATGCTAGCGATGGAAAAGCCTTACAAGATAATATTCAAAATTATCTGAACAACGATTTTACCGTCATCGTCTACAATTTCATTGACATGCTTTCTCATGCTAGAACGGAGATGGAAGTTTTAAAAGAACTAGCAGGAGATGAAGCCGCCTACCGTTCCTTAACCCGTTCTTGGTTCGAAAATTCTTTCCTCTGGACAGCTTTACAAAAAATAGCCGACCAAAATGTTCAATTATTTATTTCCACCGATCATGGTACAATTCGTGTCCGACAACCTTCTAAGGTCATTGGAGATAGAGAAACAACTACGAATCTTCGCTATAAGGTAGGAAAAAACCTCCAGTATGACCGCAAAGATGTCCTTGACGTTAGAAACCCTAAAAAAGCTTTACTTCCAAGGCCTAACGTAAGCTCTACCTTTATTTTTGCCAAGGAAGATAAATTTTTCCTTTATCCTAACAACTACAACTATTACAATAATTATTACAAGGATACGTTCCAGCATGGAGGAATTTCACTCGAAGAAATAATTGTTCCCTTTATTGAGATGTCAAGTAAGGTATAATTATTGATAAGAAGAAAATACCCGTTATTCAAAATTCTATTTCAAATTGATTTGTGGTCTTTTCTACAAAAACATAGAGTCTTGTACTAGGGTAAATAACCCAAATCTTTGTCTTTTCTAGTAAGAAGTTGATTGTTCACATCTTATTTAAAAACGTATGGGGTTAGGGCAAAATCATTTTCAGTAATCACACATGAACCCGAAAATTATAGCAACTAATTTGCAATATTCCCGTTTCCATATAAATAGAAACAAACTTGCCGAGTGATGAGTATTAACCATAGGATAAACATTTTCCTACTTTTTGTTCTTTTTCCTTTCTTAGGGAAAGCACAATCTACTTTGGGATTGAAAGCATACTATTCTTTTGATGACTGTGACACACTAGCAGCAGGAATTGTTGTTGATGATACTGCGGGAGGTTCTGACGGCGCCGTCTTTGGTGCACCAACTTGCGCTTGCGGAATCAGTGGCTCTGCTCTTCGATTTGATGGAGTCAATGATTATGTCATCTTTTTTGGTCTTATTAATACCGCGTTTTCTGACGATGATTTCTCTATCAGCTTTTACTACAAACCAGAGGGAGGAGGTTTTCAACGTAGCCTAATCTCAAAAAGGGAATTCTGTGATGAATTTGACTACATCGACATTCGCGCTCAGCCCTCTCAAGGACGAATAAGCGTCGAAATCAATGAAGATAATACAAGTAAAATTCGATCTATCGTAAACACTGAAGATAATACTTGCTGGCAGCATTATGTAGTTACTAGAAATGACCAATCCATCAACTCCTATATTAATGGTGTCCTCATGAAAGATGAATCCTCCAATTTCATCTTGAATTTTCAAAACAATGCAGTCCTTTCACTTTCTGATAGTCCTTGTATTGGCGAAGATGGTACAGGACGATTTAAAGGATTGGTCGATGAACTTCGTATTTACAACAGAGAGCTAAATCAAGGTGAAATCAATGAATTGTACATTGAAGTTGACAAAATAGGAAACCGCCAAGATACCGTGGTTTTCCTAGGAGGTTCCGTTGACATTTATAATAGTAGAACCTGTGCTGCTGAATTCTCTTGGTCTCCTACAGAAGGGGTTAGCGATCCCTCTATTGGTACACCAACGATAACGCCTGATACTACAACGACTTACACCCTCACTTTCACCGATTCGCTAGGCTGTGATGCCACAGATACGATAAGGATAAAAATCGTAGACCCTTCACTTCTAGGATGCGACAATGTCTTTCTTCCTAAAGCCTTTTCGCCTAATGGCGATGGGATAAACGATAACTATCACATTAGTAATCCACAAGTTATTGATGAATTTATCAGTTTGGAAATTTTTAATCGATGGGGGATTAGAGTCTACCAGAGTGAAAATGGTTTAGAAGCTTGGGATGGTACTTTTAATGGCCAAGAATTAAACCCAGGCGTTTTCGTTTATCAACTTCGGTTTATTTGCCAAGGAGATGAAGTACAAAAAGCGGGGTCTATCACACTCATAAAATAAAAAACTCTATACTTCCTGTGAAAAAAGCTTGTTCTACATCTCAATTTATGGTGTAAAACAAGCTTTTTTTGCGTTCTTCAAAAAAACATTACGATTTTCTCAATAAATCCATAAAATACCACATACCCTTTCGATTAGAATCGTAAATTCTTCTTGCCTCCTAGTAAAAAAATTCAAGAAAAACAGTATTTTTATAAATACTTGGATTCCCGAATACTTAAATCTATTTATCTTTTAATATGTCGACAATATCGCTCACAGATACTGCCATGAAGAAAGAATACATCATAGACACCATCGATCAATTGTATCCTTTGGCGGAGGAATTGCTCCAAATTTTCCCTAACCAACGAAAATTTGCTTTTTATGGTGAAATCGGCGCAGGAAAAACAACCTTTATCAAGCAAATTTGTGAACAACTAGGCGTACAAGACTATGTTTCTAGTCCTACATACGGCCTTATTTCTGAATACGAAGCAAAAGATCATTTAATTCGCCATCTTGATCTTTATCGCTTGAATACCATTGAAGAAGCACTTGACATTAATGTAGAAGAATACCTTTATGATGAGGAATACTGTTTTATTGAGTGGCCCCAACTCATTGAGCCTTTATTTCCCAGCGAAATAGTGTATATTCGCATACAAATAACCCAAGATCAGCGTAGGGCATTTGTTTTTGAAAAAAACAAATAAGTCCTACCTACCAACAAGCTTTCATTTTAATTAAAAACATTTACCATAACCGATGACAAAGAAAACGATTCCTATACCAGATTCCCTTTCCAAAGGGCAGTATTTAACTCAGGAAGAAATGCTTGCAGTCAAAACCTCTGCAAACAAGCTGTTCATCGGTATTCCTAAAGAAACTCTGTTTCAAGAAAACAGAATTGCGCTCACCCCTTCTTCCGTCGCTACCCTAGTAGCTCAGGGACATCGCGTTGTGGTAGAAAAAGGAGCGGGACTGCCTTCTAATTTCTCCGATCATGACTTTTCTGAAGCTGGTGCCGACATCGCTTACAGTCACGAGCAAGTATTCAAATCCCATATCCTTTTAAAAGTAGCCCCACCAACTTTAGAGGAAATCGATCTCCTACAACCCGATCAAATCCTCATTTCTCCTATCCACTTACCAACCCTAACTCCTGAATACATCTATAGATTGCGGCAAAAACGAGTCATTGCCTTAGCCATGGAGTATATTCAAGACAAATCAGGCTACTTCCCCATCGTTCGCACGCTAAGCGAAATCGCTGGAATTTCTGCGGTATTGACGGCTGCCGAATTACTCACCAACGGCAACAAAGGAAGCGGTGTCTTGCTTGGAGGAATTGCAGGCGTACCACCTACAAAGATCGTTATTTTAGGTGCTGGCGTCGTCGGTGAATTCGCCGCTCGTGCTGCCATAGGCCTAGGAGCAGAAGTAAGAGTCTTCGACAATAAAATCTATAAACTCAAGCGATTACAAGCAAAAATCAACCAACGCCTTTATACCTCTTCCATTGTTCCCAAATACCTAGAACGCGAAATGGACACAGCTCAGGTTTTCATTGGCGCCATTCATTCCAAGGAAGGACGCACACCTGTCATCATCAGTGAAGATATGGTTTCCAAAATGCGCCCAGGCTCGGTTATCATTGACATAAGCATTGATCAGGGCGGTTGCTTTGCCACTTCAGAAATGACCTCCCACAGCAAACCTACCTTCATCAAACACGACGTTATTCATTACTGCGTACCCAACATCACCTCAAAAGTTTCTAGGACAGCATCCTCCGCTATCAGCAACATCATGGCTCCTCTCCTACTTGAAGCCGAACAATACGGCGGCATCATTTCATTTATCGAAAAGAGCCCCGGTTTGCGGCACGGTGTCTATACCTACAAGGGCTGTCTAACCAACCAATACCTAGGAAATCGCTTCCAGATTAAATCTACCAATTTAGATTTATTGCTGACGACGAAATTTTAAACCTACACAACGTCTAGACGTTAATGACCAAAATATTTATTAGGAGGGCAGCTATTCCCGCTATCCGTTTGTATTCGCCACTGCTTCAGGCGGTTCAGCATAAGGGTGTGGCCGTCTTCCTAAACGTCAGCCATCCACACCCTTTGCTTCACACCCCTTCATCAGCACCGCATACCACTTCTATCGGGGCTGCAACACCCTGATAAACAACATCTCATACTAGCAACTAGGTAAAAAGGGAAACCTTATTCCTAGCAAGGAATAAGGGTCAGGTTTATAAGGTATAAACCTAAGGTCGATTAATTTTCAGTATTAATTCGTAGAAGAAACGTCTGTTTTTCTTTTACCAGCCCACTAGCATTACTACTTGTTTTACAAGGCGTTGCAGCTCCGACAGAAGTGGTAGCCAGTGCCCTGTAGCTGCTATGAAGCAGGGAGTAAATCGAGTGTGAGCCTGAGATGGAATATGTGCATGTTTTTCCCACGCTCACACTTTCTCTTTCACACACTCAACTTGCCTGTTCGCCCCTCTAAAGGAGCGTCGTCATAGCAAAAAATTATTCCTTTTTTATTCTCGATTTTGAAAGCATCGTAAGTAAAAGTAAAATACTTATCAATCCCGCCAATCGACCCAAGAGATCGCCATAACGGGTATACACCGTTTGGCCATCATCAAAGGGAATAAAAGCCTTAATCACAGCATCTTCCTCATAATTAGTAGCTTGCGAAACATCACCTCGTTGATTGATGAAAGCAGAAATCCCTGTATTAGCCGAACGGGCAATTGAGCGCCTGTTTTCCACGGCACGTAGAGAAGCGTAGTACAAGTGCTGTTTATACCCTGGCGTATCATCCCACCAACCATCATTCGTCACTATAAAAATAGCCTCGGCCCCATTTTTGATATAACCAGTCGTGTATTCACCGAAAATAGATTCGTAGCAAATAACGGGCGCTACACCGCTCCCCTTCTTGGATTTAAAAACGCTACGTTCTTTTTGCTTCCCCAATCCACGCGAACCGCCCAGCTTATCAGCCAACTCTTTAAAAGCCGTGGTATAATCCCCAAAAGGCGTAAACTCAGCTCCAGGAACGAGTTTTGACTTTATATAATGCTGAAATTCAGTGCTATCTTCTAATTGTATCGCCGCATTATAACTATCGTAACGTAAGGTACTATTTCTTCTTTCCGATGTCCTAGTGAAAGGCTGTGAAGGCTCTTCATCACGATAACGTTTGTAAGAAGCAACACCAGAAACTAAGGTCAAATTTGGGAATTCTGCTAGGAAAGTTTTTAGCTTTTGTATCGTTTCGCTCTCCTCTATTCTATCAATCCAAATACGCTCAAAGCTCGTTTCTGGAAAAACCAAGTAATCCGTTTCTTGCGTCACTTGTTCCCTTGCCAAGAAAAGAAAATGATTTAATTGCTCCGCTTCAGGAATCTCAAACTTCTGGAAATGAGGTTCATAATTAGGTTGTACCACGACCACCTCTTGCAATTCTCCTTGTTCTTCATGCATCAAATACAAGGCAATAGAAAACGCCAAAGGCAGTAGAAACGCCAAGGTAGGCACACTCCATTTATAAACAAGACGCTCTGTCTCAAGCGCATTCTCGCCATAAATTCGTCTAAAAATCAAGACATTCAACCCTAAAATCCATAAAGTTCCTCCAAAAACTCCCGTATACTCATACCATTGAAAAATAGCCGGATATGTTGCCAATCCATTGCCCAAGGTCAACCAAGGCCAAGACATTTGCTCCCAATTCAAATGAATATATTCGAAAGCCATCCAGTAAGTCAACAAGGAAATATAACCCCATTTTTTTCCTACCTTTTTATGCGTCAGATGAAACAATACCCAAGGAATACACATCAATAAGGTATTGGGTAACAAGGCTAACACCCCAGCAAAAAACAAGGTATTTGTTACCCAATAAGTCGTTAAAATATTCCAAGTCAGGAAGGTTGTAAAACCATAACGAAAAGCTTTTCCTAGTGTTTTACCTTCTTGTTTAACAATATCTTCTTCTACAATCAGCAAGGGAATCCATGCCACAAACAATAAGATAAACAAAGGAGAAGGTGGAAAACCGAAGCTCAATAAAATCCCGCTCAACACTGCTCCATTCCAAAGTCGCACCTCTTCGGGTCTATCATGGATACGATGACGCCAGACCAACAGTACGGAAGCCCAAAGTCCACCAAAAAGCAAAAGCGGTCGATGTCCCCACAACGGCAAAGCGGTCATTTGCCAAGCACTGAATACTGCAAGAAGAAAGGAAACTAAGGCTAGTGGAAGAAAGATTTTTTTGCTCACGTCAGGTCATTTATGGTATAAACATGTCGTTAATGACGAAATAGGCCTTTAGGCAAAATTTTCTGCACATTTTGGACAGAAAATTTGTAGCGAGTAGAAGGTAGAAAGAAGAGTCCCGAAAACTTTCGGGAGATTTTTCTTCGAAAAATCTAAGTTCGCTGTGAGAATAGTCTCTCTACGCTCTACTTTCTACCCTCTACTTGGTTCTGGCTTTGCCAGCTTAGGAGTCACCGTAAGGACTAAGAATAAGCGAAACTTGCCAAAAAACAAACTTTCCGCATTGTGGGTACAAAAGTATGTGTTTTTTAGTAACTAAAGTGTGAACGCTTCCTAAATTTTGGCAAAACATGGTCGTCACCAAGTTCCAGAGCAAGCGGAACTAAAACAAGCTCCAAACGCTCATGCCTATCTTCACCATAACCAATACGCCAATCCAAACGGCTACGACAAACTTGAAAAAAGTGGCGAGCAAGAACCCCGCAAAAGAACCAAATCCGGACTTCAACGCACTGCGAATCTGATTCCCACCAAGCAAATCTCCTAAAATAGCCCCGACCAAAGGCCCCCAAATCACGCCAAAAGGAATCGGTGAAAACATTCCCACAAAAGTCCCAATTATACCTCCCCAAACTCCAGCCTTCGTTCCTCCAAATTTCTTCGTAGCAGCAGCAGGAACAAACATATCTGCTAGCAAGGCTAGACCTGCGACTATCCCCCAAACAATAAGAGAAGTAAGGCTAAATGTATTATCGGCTTCCGTAAATTGGTAGGCGATCATGGCTAAAAAAGAGAGCGCCGGCCCAGGCAAACCGGGAACAATACAGCCTATAATGCCAAGGATAACAAGAACAACAGCTAATAAAATGAGTAAGGTGGTCATGATAATTTTGTAAGGACAAATGAGTTTTTCGGTTTTTTATTCTACTGCAATTTTCAAAAAACGAAAAGCAAAACACCAATTTTTTGGATAAAGCCCCCTGCAAAATCTATTAACCTCTTCAAAACGAATATTAATATCCCAAGTTAGCGCAAACCCCACAACCAACTCCACCATGTAGATTCACCACTCAAGCCTTCCATCACCGCAGGATTCCCAATGGATACAAAGGCTGCCCAATTTGCTGGAGGCTTGCCTGCTTCAAGTAAGGTTAATTTTGCTTGATGCAAGGCGTCATCTTTGGGTAGATTGAGCGAAAGATTTTTATAAAAGTCAGCCATTAATGTTGTGAGTTTTTGAAATTATAAAAAAAGTATGTGCCGACCTGTGATTTCTGCAAGAAATGAGAGGTCTTTGTCAAGCGATTTAGTGAAATTGTAAGTGAGTATATTAAAACCTCTCAGGTCTTTGAGACCTCACAGGTTTGCCGAGGTCATCCGTCAACGACCTCGGCTTCAAAGGCTTGCGCCTTTGCTCACAACAATATCACTAAGGTTTCAAAATCATTAGTTTAGCGATTTGTACACTTTGTCTTGCCTGTAATCTTGCCCAATACATCCCGGCAGGTAAATCTTGGGCATTGAAATCGACAAGATATTGTCCTTTAAGTTGTTGTTCATTGACTAACTGTGTTACTTGTCGCCCTTGGGCATCTATGATATTAAGGGTTACAGGACTATCGTGTGCTAAAGTATATTGCAAAGTCGTTTGTTGCACAAAAGGATTCGGTTTTGCTAATAAGTTTAGACTTACTTTATTTATCAAAACATCATCTTTATTCAAATCAGCTTGATAAACATTTTGAGTACTGGTATTGGTCGGTATTTCCTCAGTTATTGTAGCAACAGGATGGGCTTGCTTTGCGGGCGTTGTAAAATCACAATCATTATCAATTTTAGCATGAAAACTACAACCATTAGCAGCCTGAATTCCAGCCTTTAAAAGAATTTAATTACAAGACTTAAGTGATGCACTTTTTCCTGTAGGAATTACAAAACCATCCTTGGCTTCGATAGTAAATTGATACCCAAACTTTTCATCTGGCGTATCCAGGTTTTGCACCGTATATCTTTGGGTTTTGAACTTTTGCAAAACTGCGAATACTGTGCAAAAATCTTAAACAAAAGGAAGCATCTTAACAGCTAAGAAATGGGGTTTACCCCTGATATTCTACATTGAGATAGAAGTAGTAATGAAGTTTCTTCCCCAAATGATATTAAGCTAAGCGTTTTCGAAATTCACCAAGGCAAAATTTAATCAAGTGCAGCATCATCTCTTCGATTTTGATTTGTTGCTTTTGTGCGATGTCGCCTAGGTGAATTTTACCATTTAGTGTAGCTGCGCTAGGGAAATCGGAAAGGTGCCCATGTTGTTGAATAAAGGCTTCTTCTTCTGTCAGACTGCGACGATCATAACCTTCTGCAAAGACATAATCTGGCCAATCGGCTTGCAAGCTGACTAGGATTTCTTCTCCTATGATTTTACCGCCTACGGCTAGGGTGTAATCGTAGGGGATGTCTTTGGTGGCGATACCGATTTGGTTATCGTCGAATTCGCCGTAGATGAGATGGTTGTTACGGTCGTTG
>JAHDHB010000213.1 GCA_020631545.1 Saprospiraceae bacterium
TTTACGTAGAGTTCTTTGAATTTTTGTTTGAATTCCAAATCTTGTTTCTTGGGTAAGATCAACATTAATTGGATAAAAGTCAAGAGATCATGAATTTGTTTTGGGGTGTAATCTTGCGCCGTCATCAAAGATATTAATTCTAGCTTATAATTGAGGCGTTCAATAGGTTTTTTTCTAGTAGCATTGAGGCGTTTAGCAGCTAAAACTGCTAGTGCAAAAGGATTTTTAGAAGCCATTAGATCTGCTGTTTTTGCTTCTTCCACCCAATATGAATGATAGAGATAATGAATGCCTTTGCCATCTTCCGTTTTTACAAAACGGTCATGAATCTCGGGTCGCCACTTGCCGGTGTAAAGTGCGATGGCAGTAATGTCTTGCTTGGGATGTGTGTCGTAAATTCTGCAAAAATACTTGAACATTCGTTCTTGAAAATTGGTGTCTCTGCTGGACTGTATTTCAATGTGAATCAAAATGTAGCGTTCCTCTCCATTTTTGAGTCGTACTTTAACCAACTTATCATTGATGATTTTTCCCTCCATGGTTTCATCTTGGATGATTTGCTCCAACTCTTGTTGTAAAGACACCGGTGGAACAGAAAAATCAATTCTTGGATAAAGTTTGGGAAGAAAAAATGCTGTAAACTCTTCAAAAAGCTCTGTGATGATAGTTTTCCAATGTGAATCAAAATTATGACGGGTATTTTCCATTAATTTGTTTTTAAGTAGTTTTAACGTTCGCAATTTGTATTAAATTGTATTTTAAAGCAAGTTTTTGGTGTTTTAAAATCATTTTAAGTCAAATTAATTGGTTTTAATGCTAATTTCGTCTTTTTCCCTGTTCATAATTTACAAGCACATAATTTTTGAAAAAAAATCATTAATTTTTTATTTGCAGCATTTTGATTTTTATTTTGAATTTTAGCGAAAAAACATAAGACACTTTTTAAATTACAAGGAGTCGAAAAATAAAATTTTGAAAACTGAGAGATTTGAAGGATTCTAAAAAATAATTGTGTAGGGCAAAAAATGAAAGCGCCATAAAATTTTGATAGAAATCTGTGCAAAAGTTAGCCGAATCTTTAAAATAGTACTAGTTTTTCTTACCTTTGCGGCGTATTTAGAAATCACGAAATTCAAGGAATACAATGAGCCAGTTTAAAAATCTCATCATACTTAGCCTAATTGGCCTGTCCTTTTTCTTAGGAAATGCGGCGTTTGCCCAAGGACATGACCATAATCATGCAGGACACGACCATAGTCACGCAGGGCATGATCACTCTAGTCATGCAGGACATGATCATAGCGCTCATGCACATGATGCAGGTCATGGCGGTTGTGGAGCAAAACATGATAAAGAATTTTTTAATCCTGGAGGAACTGCCTTTCACCACATTTCCGATGCCAATGTTTACAGTATTGGTCCTGTAAATATTCCTCTTCCTTGTATTTTATATGCACCAGAATCTGGTGTAGATGTTTTCTTATCGAGCAAATTTCACATTGGCCACCACGGTACAGGCCATTCTGCTTACAAAGGTTATGTTTTGGATGAAGGACGAGTGAAAAGAGTTGACGACCAAAGCTTTCCAAAAACGGCTGTTCCTGTAAGCATTCTTCACGAAAAAGAAATGGTGGATGGTAAAAAGAAGAGCGTTGCTTATGCTTGTTACCAAGATAAAAAATTCAAACTTGCTGCGCCAAGTACAGCAGACGGCGGTGTTTTCGGTGGAGGTATCACGTCGTTCTACGATTTTTCCATTACTAAGAATGTAATGAGTATGTTCCTTGTCTTTGCTTTTCTAGCATGGCTGTTTATCGGAATTGCTAAAAAATATCGAAATAATCCAGGTGAAGCACCTAGTGGTTTGCAAGGATTGATGGAGCCTGTCTTCCTATTTATCCAAGATGAAGTTGCTAAGCCTTTCTTAGGCGATAAATACGAAAAGTTCAATCCATTATTAATGTGCTTGTTCTTTTTCATCCTTGGTTTGAATCTTTTCGGTCAAATCCCTTTCTTTGGAGGTTCTAACGTTACAGGAAATTTAGCCTTTACAGCGGTGTTAGCGATTATCGTTTTCATCGTCACGAATATAAATGGTAACAAGCATTACTGGGAGCACATCCTTTGGATGCCTGGTGTACCTGCTTGGGTTAAAACGATACTTACACCTGTAGAGATACTAGGAATGTTCATCAAACCATTAACACTAATGTTGCGTTTGTTTGCAAACATCACAGCAGGTCACATGGTTATGGTTATCTTCGTTGGATTGATTTTCTTGTTCGGACAAGGACAAACAGCGCCAAGTATGGGGACAGCCGTTGGATCTACGCTTCTGACCATCTTTATGATGGCGATTGAGTTGCTAGTAGCTTTTATCCAAGCTTTCGTATTTACGATTTTGACAGCTTCTTATATAGGTGCAGCGATTGAGGATCACGGACACGCAGCGGAGCACCACTAGTTAGTTGAGAGTTAGGAATTACGAATTAGGAGTTGACCGTTTGGGCGAGTATTTCTTAACTTGAAAATAATATTGATTGGTTAGCAGTAATCAATCACAAAAGAGAGAGTTTTTACAAAAGCGTTAAGGCTAAACGTGCAAAAAAACACGTTCAAACGGTCTATTCGTAATTCGTAATTCGTAATTCTTCACTCGTAATTGCACAAGAATAAATTTCTTTTTTAATACATAAAATCCAATAATTATGGTCGGTTCAATTGCCGCTTTAGGAATGGGTTTGGCTGTAATCGGTGCTGGAATCGGTATCGGTAACATCGGAGCCAAAGCAATGGAAGGAATCTCTCGTCAGCCAGAAGCTGTAGGTGATATCCGTTCTAACATGATCTTGATGGCTGCACTTGTAGAGGGTGCTGCTTTGATTGCCATCGTTATGTCTTTCCTAGTAGCTGGTGTCTAAGCACTAGTTACTTAAAGTATTTACGTGCAGGAGGATGACGGTTGGTCATCCGCCTACACGACTTTACTCTTGTAGAGTGTAAATTATGGTGTAGTAAAATCTTTCTATACTCTACTCAAAATTGACAAACCAATACAACTTAATAATAGCATGTTATTTCTAGCAGATTTTTCAGTAATCAAACCAGATTTCGGTCTTCTATTTTGGACAACCGTTATTTTTCTTCTTTTCTGGTGGATGATGAGCAAATTCGCTTTTGGCCCTATCGGCCAAGCGTTGAAAGAAAGAGAAGGACGTATCGACGAGGCGCTTAAATCCGCGGATCGCGCTAGGGAAGAAATGTCTAACCTTAAAGCTAAAAACGAAGAACTACTTATCGAAGCTCGTGAAGAACGTGCTAAGATGCTTCGTCAAGCTAAGGAAATGCAAGAAGAAATTATTGCTGAGGCGCGAACAAAAGCACAAGCAGAATATACTAAACGCGTGGAAAGTGCCTTGACGGAAATCGAAAATCGCCGTATGGAGATGTTGATTGATGTTAAGAACCAATCGGGTAAAATGGCTTTGAGTATCGCTGAAAAAGTGATTCAACGTGAGTTAAGCTCGAATGCTGACCATGAAAGCTTTGTTGACCAATTGGTCAAAGACATCAAGTTAAGCTAGTTTTATTGATGGAGAATGGAAGTTGGAGCGTGAATACTTATTTTCTCGGATCCTATTTAAATTCTCGATTAATTTTTTCTTAATGGAGAATGTATTGTTGAGTACGAAGCAGTTGCTTCCAGTTCTAAATTCTCAATCCTCCATTCTCAATTCTCAATTTAAATAACATGTCTGTAGCAAGGATTGCGTCTAGATATGCCAAGTCATTGATTGAATTGGCGACGGAAAGAGGAGAATTGGACAAAGTACGCGAAGATATCAAGTACTTTAACCAAGTAGCCGAGGTCAAGGATTTTGCGTTGCTTTTGAAAAGCCCAATCATCAAGGCAGATAAAAAAGCGAAAATTTTCGACTCTATTTTCATGGGGAAAGTAGGTGAGTTAACGAAAGCTTTCTTTGATATTATTGTTAAAAAGGGTAGAGAACCTTACTTAGCGGATATTGCAAGAGCGTTTGTCGATCAGTACAAAACGCAAAAGCGCATCTCTTCCGTTACCTTAACTACCGCCGCGCCTGTTAGTGATGGTTTGGTGGCTTCGATTAAGCAAAAATTAATTGAAGGTAAGCAAGTACACCCGAATATTGAACTAGAAACTAAGATTGATCCTGCTTTGTTGGGCGGTTATGTCCTAGAGTTTGATAACAAGCTTTACGATGCTAGCGTAGCGCACAAGCTTGAAATCCTTAGAAAAGAGTTCGATAAGAACGAATATGTAAAAAACCTGTAAGCTAGTGCTGGAAGTACTAAATTAATGCTAGGTTAGGCGAAGGTCATTTTTTGTTAATCAAGGCGGTAAAATCGGATTTTACCAATGCAGAGTAACTAAAAAGGGACGAGCATAAGATTGAATTAATTTAGTACTTGAAACACTAATTCTTGCAAATATCTTTAGATACCGTAGAGTGATAGATAGGCTTATATTAGGAGTAAATGTATGAACTACAAACTCTTAATTCTTAACTACCAACTAACCTTCATTCTACCAAAAACGAATTATAATGGTTGATGTAAAACCCGATGAAATATCGGCAATCTTGAAGCAGCAATTATCTGGTTTCAGCACTGCCACCCAGTTGGAAGAAGTTGGAACGGTATTGCAAGTAGGTGATGGTATCGCCCGTGTTTATGGCTTAACCAATGCCCGTGCGGGTGAGTTGGTAAAATTCGACAACGAAGTTGAAGCCATTGTTTTGAACCTTGAAGAAGACAACGTAGGTATCGTACTACTTGGACCTTCTGAGGAAATCAAAGAAGGTGATACTGTACGCCGTACAGGTCGTATCGCATCCATCAATGTCGGAGAAGGCATGTTGGGACGTGTAGTAAATCCACTAGGAACACCTATTGACGGTCGTGGTCCTATCACAGGTAAGACTTATGAAATGCCTATCGAGCGTAAAGCACCTGGTGTTATCTATCGTCAGCCAGTAAGTGAGCCGCTTCAAACAGGTATCAAAGCTATCGATGCGATGATTCCTGTAGGTCGTGGACAACGGGAGTTGATCATTGGTGACCGCCAAACTGGTAAAACAGCGATTGCTATTGATACGATTATCAACCAAAAAGAATTTTACGATAAAGGCGAGCCTGTTTACTGTATCTATGTAGCTACAGGGCAAAAAGCCTCTACCGTTGCACAAGTAGCGAAAACTTTGGAAGAAGCTGGCGCTCTTGATTATACAGTTGTTGTAGCGGCAAACGCTGCTGACCCTGCACCATTGCAATTCTACTCTCCATTCGCAGGTGCTGCTATCGGGGAGTACTTCCGTGATACAGGACGTCCAGCATTGATCGTTTATGATGACCTTTCTAAGCAAGCGGTTTCTTACCGTGAGGTTTCTTTGCTACTTCGTCGTCCTCCAGGTCGTGAGGCTTACCCAGGTGATGTATTCTACCTTCACTCTCGCTTACTAGAGCGCGCAGCGAAGATCATCAACCACGATGAGATTGCTAATAACATGAACGATCTTCCTGAGTCGCTTAAAAAAGCAGGTTTAGTGAAAGGTGGTGGTTCTTTGACTGCTTTACCTATCATTGAAACCCAAGCAGGGGACGTTTCTGCCTATATTCCTACAAACGTGATTTCTATCACCGATGGACAGATTTTCTTGGAGTCGAACCTTTTCAACGCTGGTATCCGCCCTGCGATTAACGTAGGTATCTCGGTATCTCGTGTAGGAGGTTCTGCACAGATTAAGTCCATGAAAAAAGTAGCGGGTACGTTGAAGCTTGACCAAGCACAATACCGTGAGCTAGAAGCTTTTGCGAAGTTTGGTTCTGACTTGGATCCAGCTACAAAAGCTGTACTAGACAAAGGGGCGCGTAACGTAGAAATCTTGAAGCAACCACAATACTCTCCAGTAACGGTTGAGAAGCAAGTGGCGATCATTTACTTAGGTACTCAAGGTCTTATCAAGGATGTACCTGTAGATAAAGTGAAAGAATTCGAAGAAATTTACTTGGTAGAGATGGAAAAAACTCACCCAGAAATTTTAGAGACGCTTCGCAAAGGAAAATTAACTGACGAGACGAAAAAGGTTATGAAAGATCTTGCCGCTCAGTTGGTTAAGCAGTATAAGTAATTTTTAGTAGAGGGTAGATAGTAGAGGGTAGAAGGATTATCCCTTTACACGCTACTATTTACCCTCTCTATCTTGTTATATAAAGAGTTAGTGTGCTGATAGATAGAGCTGGTCAATCCCTCTACTCTCTACGCTCTACCTTCTACCAATTTTAAAAAAAATGGGAGCAAATTTAAAAGAGGTTCGTGACCGTATCAAGTCGGTCATCTCCACGCAGCAGATTACAAAGGCGATGAAAATGGTTTCTGCCGCCAAATTGCGTAGAGCGCAGCAAGCCATCGTACAAATGCGTCCGTACTCCAATAAACTGAACGCTATGTTGTCCAATATCGTTACCGGAATGGGTGGCGGCATTGATGTCAGCTATGCGAAGGAGCGCGAGGTGAAAAAAGCGATGATTGTTGTCGTAACATCTAATCGTGGACTCTGCGGTGCTTTCAACTCCTACATTATCAAGGAAGCGGTAAAGCTTATCGGCAAGTACCAAACGCAATACGATGCTGGAAATCTTTCGATGCTTTGCATTGGGAAAAAAGGCTACGAGTATTTCGTTAAGCGTCATAAAAAACTCAATTTGATCAGCGATCACGTAGAGCTTTTTGCTGACTTAAGCTTTGACAATACGGCTAAAGTTTCCCAAATGGTCATGGATAAATTCGATGCTAGGGATTTAGATGCTGTAGAAGTTGCCTACGGAGAATTTAAAAATGCTGCCGTTCAATACTACCGCGCAGAGCAATTCCTTCCCATCGAACGTATCGAACCTGAAACAAGTGAGGAGAAACAACTCAACGCAGATTTCATCTTCGAACCTTCTGAAAAAGAATTGTTGACGCACATGGTACCTTCCATCCTGCGCACGCAATTCCACAAATACCTCCTAGATACTCACGCTTCAGAACACGGCGCTCGTATGACTGCCATGGACAAAGCGACGGAAAATGCTGACGATCTACTCAAAGAACTACGTATCAACTACAACAAAGCACGTCAAGAAGCGATTACTAACGAGATTTCTGAAATCGTTGGTGGTGCTGCTGCTTTGGAGGGAAGTTAGTCGAGTGTAAGATTGGGATAGGGGAGTGTGTGAGGAAAGTCCTATGTCTTTTGTCCTTCATCCTTTGTCCAATAGAAAAATATAATCCTTTTAGGATAGCTTGGTAAGCCTGACTGCATTTTGTGGTTGGGCTTTTTTGTTTCACGTACCGTCAGATAAATCTAACGGTACGGAGAAATATTGATTTTTCAGAGTGATACCACTTGTTTCTCATAAAAGAATTTTTTGAAAATTGCTTGCAATTGCAATACGTTTTATTGTATATTGCTAGTGTCAATTTAACTAACTAATGACTTAAAGATAAAAGTATGAAATTAACCCCAATTTGGATGTTTATCATCCCTTTTGCATTGCTTCTTGATGCAGAAGTTCTTCTTGCTCAGAATAGTACCAATGCCTTGAAATTATGGCAGTTCGAATTGCCAGAAGAGGTAAAAACTAGGCTTTCACAACAAGGAGAAACCGTTGCTTCTTCTACGACTTTCCAACAGCGGATAAACCAAGCGAAATTTTCTAAAGCTTCCCTTCTGAGTCCTTGTTCTTGTTCCGATCCTACGAGTTGTGACGGAATGGTGTATGCAGACGAAACTTCTGCATTGATGGATTACAATACGATGGCTGGACCTCCTACAAATCCATTAGCTACAGGTTGTTATGATTTATCTGCGGATAATATTCCTGCGGATGATGGTAATGTGTTTGAGTTTTGTTATCAATATACCCACAGCAGTACGGAACCATCTTTTGCTGTCAATGGAGATGTGTTATCGTCCTTGCCTGCCTCTAGCAATTGTGATTTTAATTCAGCAGTAGAACTCCATGTTTATTCATCAGGGAACTGTGGTGTAGAGGAAGCTAGTTTTGCGGTTACGAGCAATCTTTGGCCGGTGTATTCGGCTACGACAGGACAAACTTATGAGTTATGTTGGACTTTTAAAGGGAATCCGACGCATTGTGCAGGAGGCACTATCAGCTCGGTTTGTACTTTTGTATACCCATATACAAGTACTTCCTGTTCATTGTTTGGAGGAAATATTCAAGGAGAGCAGTACATTAATTACTGTTACGAGGTGGGTTCGATGATACCACTTTCTACAGTAAATGCCGTAACTAGCGCTGATTATCCGGATATTGCTTGGGGACTTTGGCTTTTGGCTGATCCTCTAGGGAATGATTTTGGAACGCCAGGGCCTATACCTCCCGACTTTAATCCCCTTGATGATCTTAATTTTCTGGGGATTTGGTCAGAAACGGGAGCGGATGTTATGATCCCAAATTATGCAAATGGTGCTACCTATTATTTTGCTCCTTTTATTATTAATGAGGCATTAACTTCTTTGGATCCGGCTTGTACGGGAATTTCTACGGGGTATACCGTTCATATGAACCTTGCGATAGCTTCGAATATCACTGTAATGGGCTGTGATGTTACGCTTGCTTTTGAAGGAGGGTATCCGGCGACTTATAGCGCTGCGGATTATGTTTGGGAAGTCGTTGCGCCAGATGGTACGATTACAACGGGAACAGGGGATTCCTTACTTTACACGAGTACAAATGATGGATTTCACACCTTTTCCTTACTATCGGACGGTCTAGGCAATGATGAATGCCAATTGCTTGAAATCTATAGTATTGAGTTGGCATGTTCTTGTGATGCAGATGCAGGGACATTCACGCATTCCCCCAATACCCTTGTTAATTATGGAGATTCGTTTACGATTCTGACGGATGGGAATTGGAGTGGAGAGATGGAAACGGGTAATGATACTGATGTACTGAATCCTCCATTTAGTGATGGAGATAGCTACAATGGTGTTTTTTACGGGATTTATGTGACGGATGTTATTAGTCAAAATCCGTTAAATGATCAAGCAAACGGGAATCTTATCGGTGTAGTTGGAGCTTCACCAGCGACGGTGGGGGGGAATGACGAAGAAGGTGTGATTCAAAATGAGGCATCAAATTTAGCGGCGCTTGGTTTGAGTCCTAATACGCCTTATTTCTTTACTACGATTTATGCTTTTGATGTAGATGATGGCATTATGGCCGTAGATCTTGATAAAGATGGACTTTTTGATTGTTGGAATGTCAATACTGCTGATGTGGTAGAAGTTATTTTCCTAGACGATATTGTTCTTTTAGTGGAGGAAGTATGTACCTTGAATAATACCATTGAAATTACCCTGAAGATTGATGGAGGGCTGCCAGCATATGACAATAGACCATATACCGTTACACAAGGAGGAAATGTTAGTTATGTGGACTATGGAGACGATTTTGTATTGTCTAATTTTCCTGCCGCTTCATCTTACTCCATCGTAGTTTCTGATGGCAATAGTGCTAGTAAAACCGTAAGTGGGCCATCGTCATGTCCTGTCGCTGTTGAAGATATTCCTCAAGAACTGGAGAAGTTCATCGTTTATCCCTCGATTTTTTCGGATATGCTAACGATTGATTTATCGAATTATAACAAGAAGGTAGAGGAAATAGCACTCTACGATGTGTCAGGAAGACCCGTGAAAAACACAAATCTATCCTTGACTAAGCCATTTATTGAATGGAATGTCGAGGATTTACCTGCTGGTATCTATCTTCTTCGAGTAAATGAAATGACAAGGAAGTTGGTAAAACACTAGGAGCAAGTTTCACCGATAGGAAAATAAAAAATGGCTAAAAATCAGTTTTACTTGCTGATTTTTAGCCATTTTTATAGAAGTGATGTTATTGCCTCCTTATTGAAGTTTTTTATTGGTATTGTCTAAATCTTCTAGAATTTCTCGTTTCATACGAGAAAATTTTTGGTAAAAATCGTATGACA
>JAHDHB010000214.1 GCA_020631545.1 Saprospiraceae bacterium
ACGTGGATGAAGGCGAAACAGGCTGAGATGAAAGCCAACAAAGTACAAGTAGGCGAAATGGTTATTCCCGTTGTTGTCCATGTCATTCACAATGGGGATGCTGTAGGTGTCAATGAAAATCTTTCTGAAGCTCAAATTCTTTCCCAAATCCAAGTTTTAAATGAAGATTTTGGGAAAATGATTGGTTCTAGAGGCTACAATTCTGATCCTGTAGGAACGGATACAGGAATTGAATGGTGTATGGCACAAGTCGATCCAAACGGAAACCCTACAAATGGAATCAATCGTGTACAACGTACGGAAGTAGATTATACTTCTACTGCATTTGACACGAATGTTAAGCCTGTAACACAGTGGGATCCAACACAATATTGTAATGTATGGGTAGCAGAATTATCAGGAGGTGTTCTAGGCTACGCCCAATTTCCAGAAGGCTCGGGTCTTGCTGGTATGCCCGCTTCTGAAACGGCGAATACCGATGGCGTGGTGATGACGGCTAATGCTTTTGGAACTGCTGATGCGGATGATGGTACGTTCTACTTAAATCCTACGTACAATCTTGGTCGTACCATGACACATGAAATTGGACACTGGGTTGGTCTTCGCCACATTTGGGGTGATGGTGCTTGTGGAACGGATGATTTTGTTGCAGATACACCAGAATCTGATGATGCCAACTATAGCTGTGTTACTCATGTTTCTTGTGGGACAACGGACATGATAGAAAATTACATGGACTATACCAATGATGCTTGTATGAACATCTTCACCGCAGGGCAAAAAGCTAGGATTGATGTTGTTATGACGAATAGCCCTAGAAGAATGGAGCTCTTGACATCGAACAAGTGTACGCCTAAAACAGAGATTTCCTTTTATGAAGATTCTTCTGTGATAACGGAAAATAGCGCTGCTACAGATGGGTGTCTTGGCTATCAAGATATTGATGTAGTGCTTAGAATTTCGGCAGAGCCTTCCGCTGATGCTACTGTAAACTTAACTACTGGTGGAACAGCAACGAATGGTGATGATTATGTTATTCAGTCGACGACGAGTCCTGTATTTCTTGCTGATCAAAATATGCTTAATACGGTGACTATCCGCGTTTTTGATGATGTCTATGTAGAAAGTACAGAAACTATAGTCTTAAACTATACCATTGCTACGACAGGAGATGCGGAGGCTGGTGCTTACAATCAAACCTATACCTTGACGATTAATGATAATGATGTTGCCCCTGGCAATGTTCCTCAAATCATATTAAGTGAAGATTTCGAAGCAGGGTTGGGGGCTTTTACCACAACAACTTCTGGAACAGCGAGTTTTGCGACTGATGTCGTTGCGAATGCCTCTAGCTCCTATTGGACTATTGGAGGAGGAAACTCAACTTCTTTTGCTTTTATCAATGATGATATTTGTAATTGTGATTTATCCCAAGTTCGATTAATCTCTCCTGTTCTTGATTTGAGTAGTGCAACGAATTCCTTAATGACCTTTGATCATGCTTTTGGTGATTTAGGCGAAACCTTTGATGTTCTTGTTTCTACGGATGGAGGAACGACTTGGGGAGCTTCAATTCAAAGCATTACCAATACAAGTACAGCTTTAGGAGGAGGAGCTTATTCAACGGATTGGGTAACTGGTTTTACCGTTGACCTATCGGCATATGACGGCATGGCGAATGTGAAAGTCGCCTTCGAATACAATGATGCAGGAGGATGGTTGTACGGTGCGGCTGTTGATAATGTGGTCATCACAGGAGAAGGCTTAGCCAACATTCAGTCTACTACCAATATGGCTACACCACAAGAAGAGTATTTAGGGCCAAATGGAACGGTACACTTCTTCGATCCTAGTACAGGAGATATTATGGTAAGTATTGAAAATCTTACGAGCCATGATTACGGATGTACAAATGTAAGCGTAAACCGTTCAGGAACAGGTGCAATGCAAGCTTGGGACCCTACAAGTTCAAATTTCATTGCGACAAAAACATACGATGTCGTGCCTGAGTTTAATAATCCAGCAGGAAGCTACAACATTACGCTATACTATACCGCAGCAGAGGTAAATGGTTGGGCAGCAGCTACGGGGCGTCCAATTTCTGATTTGATTATCATTAAAACGGAAGGAGACATTACTACGCCACTAGTGGCTGATGTACGGGAGTTTGTATCCATGACATCCAATCCTTTTGGTGCCGACTATGCCTTCACGGGTTCATTTAATACAGGATTTTCCGATTTTGGTATCGGTTCGGATCTTTCCTTACCTACAGATTTGCTTAGTTTCGAAGGACAAAAAGAACGTTTTGGGATTCTTTTGGAATGGGCAACTGCTTCTGAAGTAAATACAGATTACTTTGAAGTAGAGCACTCTATCGACGGTCAAATCTATTCAAGAGTCGTCAGTGTGGATGCTAAAGGAACGGTTTCAACAGGCGAAGAATACGAATACTTGCACCGTAATTTCAATTATGGCTACAATTACTATCGATTAAAAATGATCGACGAAGACGGTTCTTTCCGTCATAGCGATGTTATCAATATTTCTTTAGACAAATTGCCTTCTCAAGTATCGATTTTCCCTAATCCGGTGTTAGGCGAAGCAAAAATCCAAATTAAAAATGGAAGCGATGAAGAAATAACCTTACAGATCGTCAATACTTTAGGACAGGTTCTGACTCAAGAATCAATTGAGTTGATGGCTGGTGATAATATACTTGAATTGAAAACGGCAAGATTGAATGCTGGATTCTATTTCGTGAATATTTTGCGAAAAGGAGGAGAAAAGGAAGCCTATAAGTTCTTGAAATACTAGCAGTACCACTAGCGCGTAATTTTTATTCCGTGCTAATTAGAGGAATTTTTAACACCTATATTTCTACGAGTTTGTAGAGGTATAGGTGTTTTTTATAAAGGACATTACTTCTGAGCAGAGCCACTAGGATTTCATAACAGCTCCTAAGGCTAATTACTAGGTGGCGAAGTAAGTGCTAAAAAAGAATTTTTTCATTTTTTATTTATTTTCATGATTATCTGTATATTGTCGTAATAAACACGATGAACATGGAAACTTTAAACATATTAGTCTAACAAAGATGTTATCTCGGTATGAAACGGGATTTTCGGATTTTGGTGATTTTCTAGCTTCTTGTGGCGATCAATTTAAGGTGAGGTTCTGGCGGCATATCACAAATTGTAAAGGAAAATATACGGATAGTACAGCAGATAGAAAGCAAGCATTCCCTATCGTTTATGGCTATGATAAGGAGTATAAATCGCATATGATGTGGCGACTTGCAACAGAATTATGCAATATCCTCGATGAATACGTAGGGGTTATGGAGCTGAAAACGACGGCTATTGGGCAGCGGATGCGAGCAAAAATATGTGAACGAGAAGGTTTTCTCAACTGGACAAGAAGAATTAATAATGTTGCACTTGAAAAAGCTTTAAAGGAAGCTGAGTCGCAGCAGTATTTCATGGAATGGTCTATCTTTTTTGACCAACATGCGAAAAGAGACAAGCAGGAAGAGCGGAAATTGCTAGAGCAAAGCGAAGATGCGCTTGATAGGTTTTACCTTATTAACAAACTCAAAAGCCTTATTGAAAACCTCGTTATTTGTAGAGAGTTTGAAAAGCCTATTGACGAAGGACTTAGAAAAAAAATTGAATTAGCTTATTCACTTATTCCAGAAGAAAACATTCCTTTAGTCATTATCCAAAAACATGCTATTGAGTATTTGCTGGATAGAAACATGAGGACTTATAGAGAATTCAAAACGACTTACCTTAATCACGTAAGAGGTTTAAAATCAGAGCAGGAATACCTTCTTATTACGCTTATCAATGCATTGATTTTGATGCCCAATCCTACAGAAGAAACGAGGCAGGAATATATTTCTCTTTATACTTTTGGTATAGAAAATAAGATTTTAGGACAAAATGGTAGTATTACAGGACTTCAATTTGATAATATTATTTTTATTGCCGAAGCGATGGGAGAATATAAATTAATAAAACAAACCCATGATAGGCTGGCTCATCTTATTGGGAATAAAAAGGAACGAAAGCGAAGTACGCTGCTTTCAAAAGCCTATGCTTTGTTTGGAGAAGGAAAGTATGCAGATGCCTTAGTTCTCCTAGAAGTTCTTGGCAAGGCGCGTGACCTCCCATACTTTTTTATCATGCGAAGGAATATTCTGGTGCTAAAGTGTGTGTATGAAAAATTTGAAGACAAACAAGAGGCGTATAATGTACTTAGACACGCAGGATCTAGTTTAAGAAAAATGGCATATCGCTTTGAAAAAGATGGGACTATTAACAAAACCAAAAAGCAATGCTTGTATAACTATAGCAACATCATGTGTAGAATTGCTAATCAAGGTAATATTAGTACGAAGGAAGAACTTCTAGCAACAGTAAAAGGGTACAATGAATTGTTAGTAGAAACCAAGTATGTTTTAGAGAAAATTAATGAGAAATAGAATTTTTTATTCTTCTATGATGTATGTCTTGATATAGTCCCCTATGCAAATCGAAATTGAATACTCTCCCATTACCTCAGGAAGGATGATGTTTGTTTCGTTGCTTTCAAGCGAATAAATAGGCTGTTTATTTGCTTGATGAATAGATAACTGAATGGGGACTAAGGTTTCACCATTCTTATCAACATACTTTTTAGGAATTTCAGCAGTACAAACAATATTTCCAGTCTTGCTGATAACTATAACAAGTTCAGTACCTCCACCGCCAAGAATTGCTTTAGCATTGGCAAATACGGTCAAAGAAAAAAGGAGGGAGAAGAATAAAAAGCTCCATTTACTATTCATGAAGTTGTCGTTTTATGTTGCTATAGAAAAGCGGATAAAAAGAAGCGTTATTCTGTTATTTTATAGACATTAACAAAGTCCCCTATGCAAACCGAAATTGAATACTCACCCATTATCTCAGGAAGGATGATGTTTGTTTCGTTGCTTTCAAGCGAATAAAAAGGCTGTTTATTTGCTTGAAGAATAGATAACTGAATGGGGACTAAGATTTCACCATTCTTATCAACATACTTTTTAGGAATTTCCGCAGTACAAACAATATTTCCAGTCTTGCTTTGAATAATAACAAGTTCAGTACCTCCACCACCAAGAATTGCTTTAGCATTAGCAAAGATGGTCAAGGAAAAAAGGAGGGAGAACAATAAAAAAATCCATTGATTCTTCATAGTGGAAATTTTAGAAAACAAAAACTATAAAAACGTATAATATAAAAATTTTCACAAAATATACTCGGATAGCTTCATAAACTTTTGTTGATTCAGTCTTATACTGCAGAATAAGGCAGAAGCTTGCTTATTAGTAAAATAAATAGGGCTAAAACAAGGCATAAGTTTAGGATTTATCTGTTGATTAGATAATTTTTGTTGCTAGTAGTCCTATACACGGCGAGATATTCATTTATATCTTGCATTCATATTGATAGAGGTAGAGCATTACTTCAGTAATGTCATTGCTTTTATTGGTTACAACAGTTTGGGTTTAGGGAGCAGTTTACCTTCAGTAATCCCTAATTACAGCACAGCACACTAACTGAAGGTTTCATCATCTATTGATTTCGGGTCGTGATGACTGCATGTGCTGTGCTATTA
The DNA here is from genome assembly GCA_020631545.1 of Saprospiraceae bacterium. Taxonomy (GTDB): domain Bacteria; phylum Bacteroidota; class Bacteroidia; order Chitinophagales; family Saprospiraceae; genus JAHDHB01. The sequence goes on from JAHDHB010000214.1 coordinate 5,641, forward strand.
TTATCCATATGATTCTAGACAACCGTCTAAAGTACGAGACTTTAATTAGAGAACCTAAGCAAAGCTACTAAATTGTAACGAGTTGCAAGACTTATTTTACAATTTTATAAATTTCCCTTTTGATAAAGGTTTGTGGCGTTTTTCTCTCCAAAACAAGAAGGAAAAAGGTCAATGCTCAATTTTTTACGTTTTACTTGCTGCTTTTTGTCCTAAGAGAGGAAGATGCTTAAGACTATGATAAGCCAAGGCCATTGAAATACAATGTTTTAATTCTTTGGCGGGCACTTTTTCTTCTAAGTCAAACACGATAGCTCGATTTCCTTCATACTTAAATTTACGAGGATAAATCGTTTTAAATGTACTGACCAATTTACTTGTACATTTGAAATAGATAGCATATTGAGTAGGCTTTGCCTTTTTCCAATCAATCCTTACGGTACTACCCTTTTTGGCAAGATAGCTAGGTTCTCCCCATTTCAAGGTCTCTTCAAGTTCTTGTAATCCTTCTATTTCAGAGGCTGTTTCAAGAATTAATCGGCGAAGATTCTTCAGTTTTCCACGAACCTCTTCTGGATACTTGTTAAAAACAAGGTCTACATTTTTGCTTACCACTAATTTCATTACTCTTTAATTTAGCTACTTGGAAAACACGCATTGAGAAAAATCAACCTGTAGAATTTTCAAAGCATTAATTTTAAGGATCTTATAGGAAGTGTTGCTCTTTTAAAACAGCGTATAATCCTTTAAGGTCGTCAATTTGAGAAGAGTTCACGAGTTTTCTTGTCAAAAAATTATATCTTGATACTATGGAAGATTGTCTTTTGTCCTTTGTCAACATGTCTTTTCAAGCAAAGCGCCCAAAATGTATAGCAATTTAATTCTTATTGCCTTAATAAAGAAGTATTTGTAGCTATTTCACAAAAAAAGGCCGAGGAACCCCTCGGCCTTACTAACCTAATGAAACTAAACCTAATTATGAAATGAAACAAGCGTCTTAAATGTCTTATGAAATAGCCACTTTCCTAGGAGGTTGCTCCTTGGCTTCTTCTTTTTTAGGAAGAATAACGGTTAAAATTCCGTTTTCATATTTTGCCTTAATACTATCTTTTTCAACAGTTTGAGGCAAGGTAAATGGGCGCTTAAAATTCGTGTAGCTAAACTCTTTGCGGGTATAGTTTTTGTCTTCGGACTCCTCCTTTTCTCCTAGTTCTCCACTCACCGTAAGCTGATCGCCTTCGACATTAATGCTAAAGTTGTTTTTTTCAAAGCCTGGTACGGCAAACTCAAGGAGGTGTGCTTCTTTCGTTTCCACGATATTCACTCTAGGCGTAGTGGCCGTGAACGCTTTAGGATTTACAAATTCTTGGAATCCAGTTTGAAGAATTTCATCAAAAATGGAGTTAAAACCAGTTTTTTTGGATTGTCGGGGTTGTTTACAAGATACAAAAGTCATGATCTGATTGATTTTTAGATTTTTAAAATAATTGGGGAAAATAAAAGCAGCATTGAGGAAGAGGAGGAAGGCGCTTTGTAATAAAGGTTTGTATTCCTTTGTTATTTGAGCAAAACTATTGTCTGGAGGAATCTGGAAATCAAATTCTTGTGAAGATTATTCTAAACACTAAAATCCTCGTAAATAAGCGCTGTGAGGGCAACTCTTAACTCCTAATTCTTAACTCTTAACTTGCGGTTTACCGCACTGTGTACCTTCCCCTTCCTCGTTCAGTAAGCTTATGCTACAAGCACTTTTCTAGGAGGTTGCTCTTTCGCCTCTTCTTTTTTAGGAAGAATGACATTCAAAATTCCTTGCTCGTATTTGGCTTGAATACCTTCTTTATCAACGGTTTCAGGCAGCGTGAAGGTGCGTTTGAAATTGCTATAAGCAAATTCTTTTCGAGCGTAGCTCTTATCGTTGTTTTCCTCTTTCTCTCCTAGTTCGCCGCTTACCGTCAGTTGGTCTCCGTCAATATCGATGCTGAAGTTGTCTTTCTCAAAACCGGGTACAGAGAATTCAAGGAGGTGCGCTTCTTTTGTTTCCACGATATTCACCCTAGGCGAAGTCGCGGTGAACGCTTTGGGATTTACGAAATCTTGAAAGCCGGTTTGAAAAAACTCATTAAGAATGGAGTTAAAAACAGGTTTTCTAGATTGGCGAGGTTGCTTATAAGATACAAAAGTCATGGTCTGATTAATTTTTGGTTTTTAAATGTTGTCTAGTGATTTTCCTATTCACTGACATTATCCCTTTTTACAATTGCAGTGCCACTCGATTTTTTGAGCCAAAACGGCGGAATAATTTATTTTTTACTGACATTTTGTCTTGTTTTGTTGTTTTTGTGTGACAAATTGGCGGTTTTTTTGTGTTTCGAGAGTTGAAAATAACTGTAGAGGTATCGTTGCTTTCAACTGATGAGTGATTTAATAAAAAAGGGAAACGTCCCAAAGAACGTTTCCCTTTCAATTATTTTGAAGAGCCTCCCGAGATTAAAAGCTAGCGATAGGGTACCAATCTGGAGAATGATAAACTGCACTGTAGGCGTTTGGAATAGTTTGACTAGCATGTAGAATACCCGATACAATGGGTGTAGCCATCGAAGTCCCGGTGCTATAACCATAGCTATTATTTATCCAAGTAGAATAAACATCTGTACCGACAGCGATATAATCAACAGGACCAACGCCATAATTGGAGTACCAAGCCTCGAAGTTTTGGCTACAAGTCATAGCTGCTACGGTGAAAATATTGTGGCCGTTTAAGCAAGCAGGTTCAATCAAATTAGCGTCTGTAGCTCCATTTCCTGCGGCTATCGCAACAAAAGTACCGTTATTGGTGAGGTTCATTATTGAATTGAAGTAGGCGGTATTTGTGCCACAACCATTGCCGAAATATCCTTCCAAGCTAAGGTTTACAACATCTCCAGGAATATCATATAAGGCTACATGGTCTAGACCTGCAATAACAGTGGAAATAGGAGAACCGCCAAGGTTGAAAACCCGAACAGGAACAACCGTAGCGCCAGCAGAAGTACCCACAACACCTATGTTATTGTCTATGGCAGCGGCGGTTCCGGCTACATGCGTCCCGTGCCCATTAGCATCGGCAGGAGTACCACCTACGAATGTGGCGGCAAAAGGAGCAGAGGCTTGTACATTCAAATCAGGATGGGTCAAGTCAATTCCTGTATCTACGATCCAGATCCAAGTATCGAAGCCTGTCCCATCTTTAGTGTCGCTAGTATTTACACCACAAGGCATATATTGGCTACGACTACCATTTGGAGAATTGTGATCTTCCCTGACTTCTGGCAAATTGATCGAGACTAAGCGATCTTGCTCTACCGATTTTACTTGAGGATCATTTTTAAGTAATTCTACTTGCGCTGGCGTCATGACTGCTGCAAATCCTGCTACTGCTGCGGTGTAATAATGCTTAACGGCAGTCTGTTTAACAGCAGATTTTTCTAAGAAGGATTTGATTTTTCGAGTAGTCAATTGTGCGCGCTCCTCCGAAAAAGCTTGCTTAGCTGCACGGTTGGCAAACGCTTGATTTCTAGCCTTGGAAGGTTGGATATAGTCTTCTTTAAACTGTACAATGTAATGGTCTGCAATGATGTTTTCATCTTCTTGTATATCAGGTGTTTCTTCTAGATCGTTAAGGTCGGTCATGACGCTTTCTTGGCAGGAAAACATCGTCAATAATACAAGTAAGATCCATAAGAAGGATAACTTTGAAAAATTGAATCTTGTAGTAAACATAAGTTAAAAAATTTGGTAAAAGCAAGTATAAAACCGTTCTATGAGGACATAGAAATCCCATCTGCTCGATTTTGTGTCGACAGGATTCGCTATTGGTTTAACCTACTTTTGTGTTAAGAATAAAATAGAAAAAACTAGGGGTATTGAATGTGTGTTTGAGATAGAGGAGGAGTGTGAAAATGTATTTTAAGAGGCCTCTCTTCGAAATATGATGTAAGCCTTTGGGCAAAATTTTCTGCACATTTTTCGAAGAAAAATCTAAGTTCGCTGTGAGAATAGTCTCTCTACGCTCTACCTTCTACCCTCTACTTGGTTCTGGCTTTGCCAGCTTAGGATTTAAGAAGTAAGATGTTTATTATTTGCTAGCCAATCATAATTTGCGCCATGAGGTTTTCGCGCATCTTATATCATAAATCGTATTTTTTCGACTCCTCTTCTATCTCAAACCGATATAATAAGTGCTTTTTGGGCAAAGGAGAGCGCTTAGTGCGTTGCTTTAAATTTTTCAAAATCTCTTTCGAGCAACAACAAGGCGGCGGCACTCGGTTCGAAGCCCAAGGCATCAATGAAATTGGCCTTGATGGCCTCAAATTCGACGCCAGTAGGTTCTAGCAATAAAGGTTGATCTAGGACTCGTGCTTCTATG
>JAHDHB010000215.1 GCA_020631545.1 Saprospiraceae bacterium
CCAACTTAGCAAATAGTTTTATGTTTGGATTTTGAAAAACATTTTGGAGCGGAAATAAGGGGGTATATCCAATAAACTGCTCTAAGTTTTGGAGTTTAGACTCTAGGGTAACCTTTAATGGTATCGAAGGATTCGCAGTCATAGTATAAGTTGATGTTTAATTTTTTTAGATAAAAACAAAAAGCCCTTCCTTTATAGTATTAAGGAAGGGCTTTGAGAATTCTTGGCTTTAAGCATACAATTACTAGTATAGACAAGGCTGTTCCCTTCCTCTTTTTGGAAAGCAACAACAGCAAGCCATATTTAGTTTATTTAAAATCATACTTAAAGCATTACTAGAATCCATCAATAGTAGTACAAAAAAACCTTTCCATAAGTAGTAGATGGAAAGGCTTATTAAAATATTTTAAATTCGCTTAACTTCCTCTACAATAGAAATGTGCTACAACAATAGTTGCAACAGCAAGAAGAAGTAATATTTTGCGAATGATAAGTCATAATGAAAATTTCAACTGTGTACAAAAGTGCAATTATTTTTTGGGGGAATCAAGTTTTTAACTAGAAAAAATAAAAAGTTTTTTTTAGAGAGTCTACTCAAAATAACATTCGAATAATTAGTTTTTCGTAATTCCAAAAAAAATTCAACATTTTACCGTATGGATTTCTATTGGTATTCCTCAAAAAAAAACTCAAAACAATAGTTTTAACATAAATTTTAATACTTTATGTTAGAAGGATTCTAAATTCGTAAAATCATTGACTACCAATCCAATTTCCATCGAATCCTTTATAGTTTATTCAAAAAGAGGGAAATAAAAAAAACTCTGAGTTTTTATATTGTGTAATCTAGCTCCTTTTTTGTATCTTTGAAGTGAGCATTGCCAGATCCATTTAGCCCTATGAAACCATTACCCACCTTATCTGGATTCTATACCTATTTTTCTGTAATTTATTACTGATAGTGTCCCGTTGCACTATTTACTATGTCATGATTAATGATTTTTTTAAAAAACCAAAGGTGAATTCTATGTACCGACTAATTACAATTTGTTCAGTGATTTTCCTTCTTTTGCTAGGAAAGGCACAAAGTTTCGCACAAAATCTGGCTTCACAGCAAGTCGAAATTAAACTAAAGAAGAGTTCAATTTCTTTTGACAAATATGATGCTTTTCCATTAAATTGGCAACTAAACTTAAAAGAGGAAAAATTTAATGAATATTATTTTGTCGTTATTCGATTTAATTCCATACCGAATATTGCTACACAGGGGTTAATGATGGAGAAAGGAATTGAAATCATATCTTATATTCCTGACAATAACTACCAGGTAGCTATTCCTAAACATATTAATACTCAGCTACTACAAGATATTGGTATAAAAGGGATCTATGCCCTACCTTCTAAAAGTAAAATAGCTACGAGTTTAGATGGAACCATCAAGGATGTTCCTGTCCATGCACGCTCAAACGATAATCAGTTTTACATTAGTTTAAATTACCCTTCCTTTTTAAAGGAAGATATTATTCTTAGGGATCTTGAAAAAGACTTTTGCTTGCATCGTAGTAAAGCAAAAACGAAAAGAATAGAACTGCTTGTTAATCAGCAACAGTTGAAACAACTCAGTTCTAAACCCTATGTACTAAACCTCTCGCCAATTGCTTCTCCTACCCAAAGTTTAGACTATACAACAACAGTAGAATATGGTTCAAGATATATTCACAAAATAAAAGGAATTACAGGTAAAGGCGTAACCATAGGAATAGGCGATAATTCGAAATGGAGCCACCCTGATGGACAAAATCGAGTGATCAACCTCAATGTACTAGAAAATAAGCATGGAAATGTTGTTTCTGGCTTAGTCGGAGGCAGTGGAAACATTTCAGAAAGATACAAGGCTCATGCCCCAGAATCCACAATAATAACACACGCCCAATATGATTTTATTGATAACACTGATGATTTAGTTAGTCAATATGGAATGGTGCTCGCGAATCATTCTTACGGTAATGCACCAGGCTCTTGTGAAAGCTTTGGAAACTACGATCAAAATTCAGCAACGGTTGATCAACAGCTCCTTGATAATCCTTCTTTACTCCATGTATTAGCTGCGGGAAATAGTGGTGATGACTGTTTGAGTACCTCACCTCTTGGGTTTCGAACGGTTCTTCAGGGAATGCAATCAACCAAAAATGGATTAGTGGTAGGGAACCTTAGAACTTCCACCGCTCTAGCTACTAGTTCAAGTAGAGGCCCAGTAAAAGATGGTAGGATTAAACCTGAAATCTGTGCAAATGGTATTGCTGCTGTATCCACTTCTACGAATAATGGTTATGAAAACATAGGCGGCACTAGCTCCGCTGCACCGATCATAACAGGGGTTCTCGGACTCATGTATGAGCAATATAGAAAAACACAAAATGTCGCTAATCCAGATGGCGGACTGATGAAGGCTATTATATGTAATACAGCTACCGATCTAGGCAATGCGGGGCCTGATTTTCTATATGGATTTGGCAAAGTGAATGCCCATCGTGCTGTTTCTGCAATAGAAAAGAAGCAATATATTTCGGGTTCCATCACAAATGGCCAAATAAACACCCATAATTTGAACATTCCTATTGGGACAAAAAAAGTAAAACTATTGCTCTATTGGCATGACAAACCTTCTTCCTTAGGCATTCCTTCTTCTGGAAGCTTAGTCAATGATCTAGATTTAATCTTACAAGAAAACAATACCAATTCGCTAACTTTTCCTTGGGTATTGGATACTTTGGAAGCTAATCTAAACAATCCCGCTACTAGAGGTGCGGATCACATTAATAATATTGAACAAATCACTATCGATAATCCTTCTTCAGGTGACTATACCATAAATGTCGTCGGTTATAAAATTCCTCTTGGAGTCCAAAACTATTCAATTAGTTATGACTTTATTGATAACGATATTAAGCTTATACACCCAAATGATGGTTCTGCTTTCATACCGACTAAGAATCATTATATACACTGGGAATCGGGGAACACAAATGAAGACGTAGATATATTTTATTCTTTGAATAATGGTTTATCTTGGAATATTCTAGCACAAAACCTATCAGGGACGGATCGTTTTTACCGATGGGCAGTACCGAATACCACCACTTCACGAGCACTTATCAGAATTGTGCAAGGAACTTCTGAGGCCACTAGTGCTCTTCCTTTTGCGATTCTCCCCACTCCAGAAATCGAACTGGAATTGAATTGTGATGATCAAATTAGCATCTCTTGGCATCCTATACAAGGAGCGGCAGCCTATGAAATTTTCCGTCTTAGCCAAACAGACACCTTTATGACAAGTATCGGATACTCAGCAGATACAACCTTTACGTATACGGAATCTGATGCGAATAATGAACCATGGTACGCTGTTGCAGCCTTAACTGGACAAGGCACAAAAAGTCAACGCTCTTGGGCAAAACAGGTTCGTGCTAATCCTCAGATTGAAGAAGTAAATTTTACTTATGGAATCGATATGCTTGGAGTAGATTTTTTCAATCTTTGTCCATTTCCTATGGTTGAATGGGACTTTGGAGATGGTTTTACCTCTAATGAAAATTCTCCATCCCATATTTTTGCTTCGGAAGGTAATTATAATGTTTGCCTTACCGTTTATGATTTAATTTGTAATGATAGTACACTTTGCAAAGAAGTTGTCATCAGTGATTCCAATTGCAGAGTTCAAGATTCCTTACAATTGGTTGCTATATTAAATAACTTATCTCCCTTCTCTAATTTAGATTTAATGTGGGATGACCGCCCACTAGAAGAATGGGAAGGGGTGACCCTCACGGATGACGGCTGTCATGTAAAACGCCTATCACTTCCTAATGGTCGAATTATCTTAGCAACACTTCCAGCACTTAATTTCCCCGAATTGGTACACTTGAATCTTTCTGGGAACTTTATGAATGGAGAAATTTCTTCTCTTTACCTCCCAAAAGTTGAAGAAATCCATCTCTATAATAATGGTCTTACGGGAAGCTTGCCCGACTTCAGCTCTTCACCCTTTTTAAAAATCTTAAACCTATATAACAATTACTTAGAAGGGGCTATCCCTGAGTTTATTGCACCAAATTTGCAATATGTTTACCTTAACAATAATAAACTGACGGGTGAATTACCTACCTTCCAAAATACCTTTGTTAAAACGTTATGGGTGTATGACAACAACTTATCGGGCAAACTTCCTAATCTAAACAATATTAGTATCAACTATTTAGACATTCGAAACAATGCCTTTACATTTGATGGTATGGAAGAAAACTTACCTATTCCTACGTTTAACCGAACACCTCAAAACAATGTCCCTGTATTTGAAGAACGGGAAACCCTTTTTGTAGAAGTCGGTGGAACTTTAAGTAATAATACTTATGAATGGTTTAATCAGATGGGCCAACTGATGGTATCTAAAGTTGGGGATAAGACCTTCACGCCGATGGCTTCGGGGACTTACTATTGTAGAATCACTAATAGTTTAGTCAATATGGCTTTAACAAGTGAATTATTCGATTATAGCCAGAAAAACCTTATGGAACTATATTTATGGTTAGAAGGGCCTTTTGATTTAGCTAATCAAAACATGCGTACTCAGCTCAATACCGCAAGGTTATTACCAGGGCAAATAAATCCAAACAGCACAAATGCTTTGCCGGTAACGCCTGCGGGACATCCCTACTCTTCATCTCAACCCAATGGAGATTGGTTTCATGAAGGAAACGAGGGCTTACTTAACTTAGAGTACGAGCCATCTGTTGTTGATTGGATCTTGGTTAGTTTGTATAGCGATCTTACCCCTACCCTTGTGTGGCAATCAGCAGCCTTATTGCATTCCGATGGCCATGTACAATTTTTAAAACTACCTCCTAGAACACTTAATGATGCTTACTATATCCTAGTTGAACATAGAAATCATGTTGCGGTGCTTACTCCAGATCCTGTCCCCGTAGTCAACTTCTCTATTAATTATGATTTTAGAACAGCAAACTCCTATATACAAACCAATGGTTTTGGTTTCGGACAAAAACAAATGCCATCCGGTGATTGGGTTATGTTCGCTGGTGAAGGACAGCAAGACGATCCTAGTAGTTATGATGTCAATGGCTTTGACAAAGCGTTTTGGATAGAAAATAATGGGCTATTTAACCTTTACCATAATGCAGATTTTGATTTATCTGGCGATGTTAGCGGTTCTGATAAAAACCTTTGGTTATCAAACAATGGCGTGTTTTCTGGTGCTCCTAAGCCACAAAAAGGGAATTGAGAGTAGTGATAGGATGGTGGTTTTTTCCTTTAAATACCTGAACCATCGCTATTAGCAACAAAAAATGGAGAATTTCGACTTTATTCGAAATTCTCCATTTTCAATTCTTCATTCAATTTGCTCAAGTTAGCTTTACAAGCGCTTCCTTGATTCTTCTAGCTGCTTCAATCAAATGTTCATTACTTGCCGCATAGGAAATTCGGAAGCAATTATCTGCGCCAAATGCACTTCCAGGCACCACAGCGACGTGGACTTCATGTAGTAGATATTCGCAAAAATCAACGGCATTGTTTATTTTGTATTCGCCATAAGATGTTCCAAAGAAAGCGCTGATATCAGGAAAAATGTAGAAAGCTCCTTGTGGGTTGTTCACTTTCATCCCAGGTATTTCTAACAGCAAATTTCGGACTAAGTCGCGACGTTCTAGGAATGCCTTTTTCATATTTTGCGTAGGCGTCATATCACCTTTAAGTGCTTCTGTTGCCGCTTTTTGACCAAATGCAGTAGCACCAGAAGTAAACTGCCCTTGAATTTTAGCACAAGCTTTTGCTAACCACAAGGGAGCACCAATGTAGCCTAAGCGCCATCCAGTCATCGCAAATCCTTTGGAGAAACCATTTACGGTAATCGTTCTATCTTTTACACCTTCCATAGCGCCAATACTTACATGCTTGCCGGAAAAGGTGATGTGTTCATAGATTTCATCTGAAACAATGTAGAGGTCTTCATGACGAGCCACTACATCTGCAATCCCTTTGAGTTCTTCGCGTGTATAAACAGAACCAGTAGGGTTACAAGGAGAAGAAAAGATGATGAATTTTGTTTTATCGGTAATCGCTGCTTCAATCGCCTCGGGAGCAACTTTATAGTCTTCTTCGATACCCGATTTTAGGATAACGGCTACTCCTCCAGCCATTTCTATAATGGCTTTATAGGAAACCCAAAATGGTGCTAAAACAATAACCTCGTCGCCTTCATTCAACAATGAAAGTGCTATATTAGCGATTGATTGCTTGGCGCCATTAGACACAACGATTTGATTAACACCATAATCTAAACCGTTCTGTTGCTTAAATTTATTAGAAATAGCTTCCCTTAATTCGACTAAGCCTGGAACTGGTGTATACTTGGTGTACCCAGCTTCTAATGCTTCGACTGCTGCTTTTTTGATATGCGCTGGCGTATCAAAATCAGGCTCTCCTAAACTAAGGCTGATGACATCATGGCCTTTCCCACTAAGGTCACGCGCTAATTGGGCCATTTTTATAGTGGCCGATTCTTCCATATTGAGGATACGTTGGGAGAGTAACTCCCTAGAAACCGTGTTCATAGCTTTCAATATTTCGTTAATTATGTTTGTCTAGTCAATTAAGAATGTAAGAAGTATAATGTATGCAAATGCCCTCGTATATTAATGGCTAATCGCCTTTAAATCGTTGGATTGTTCTACGATCCTTCTTGGTTGGTCTTCCTGCGCCTTTATCTCGAATCTCTGTTTTCCCTTTCCCGATGTACCAATCCTTATGCTTATTCATTTCCTCTTCACTCGTAAGGTTTTCATAGCAAGGAGCTGCAAGATCTGCGGAAACTCTTTTGTTTATGAGATCTACAACTTTATAAACGTAGTTAAAGCCATTTTTTCGAACCTTTAACTCTTCTCCTCTTGATAACTGATAAGAAGGTTTAAGCACCGAATCTCCTTTCTTAACTTTACCTGATTTACAGGCATCGGTTGCAAGGGTTCTTGATTTAAAAATTCGGACGCTCCACAGCCATTTATCCAACCTAACTTTGGTTAGTTCTGCCATCTCAATGTTTAGCTTTAAATTTTTCAGAATCTAACGCTGGATACTCCATATCTAGCTGTTCTAGCGTTTCAACGATAACTTTTGCAATGCAGTAATTGCGGTACCATTGAGCATTCGCAGGTATAATATGCCAAGGAACTGCATTACATGTATTAATAACATCATTGTAACAACGCATATAGGCTGCCCAATGTTCTCGTTCTTCCCAATCACCGTCATTGTGCTTCCAGTTTTTCTCAGGAACATCGATACGTTCTTGAAGTTTTTCCAATTGTCGATCCGGCGTCAAATGTAAGCAAAACTTAAGTACTATAGTATCATTATCCTTCTCAAGCAATTCTTCAAAGGCATTAATGGCTTTCATTCTTACAGCGACTCTATCTTCATCCACCCATTTATGTACTCTTTGAATTAAAACATCCTCGTAATGACTTCGGTTAAAGACTTTTATAGTTCCTTTTTCTGGAGTAGCTTTATGAGCGCGCCATAGAAAATCATGCGCATACTCTTCGTCCGTAGGCTTTTTAAAACTTTTTGTCGAGACCAAATAAGGCGGACAATCTTGAAATACAACTCTGGTGCTCCCATCTTTTCCACTAGCATCCATTCCTTGAAAAACGACAAGCAAACTATATTTGCGCTGGGCATACATCAAGGCGGCCAATTCACCAATGCGCTCGACTAATTTTTTAAACTTCTTTTTGACTTTGTCCTTAGAGAACTTTTCAGGCGGTTCTGCTGAAATTTGAGTAATATCTATCATTAAGTATAGTTTAGAGTTATCCGCGATAGCTATCGGGATAGGAGTTAAGAGTTCCCTCAGGACATAAAAACAGGAGATGTCTATTGGCGACTAAAAGCCTATTTATCAAGCAATTATTTCACCTCCAAAATGAGAAATTTGCAAAAACTTTCACCGCTATGTGTACAAAAACGAAATGGGTGAGAATTGTCCTGAGTATTTTTCTTAGTGCAACTAATTGGCATTTTGAGGGTATAATCAAGTTCCCATTTTACTTCTTTTCACAAGATAAGGGAGCAAGATTTGGCGGAATCCTTGATTGATATCAGCTTCTACAAAATCGATTTGGTATTGAAGGCATTTCATTTCCAATTCTTTTTTGAATTTAGTCATTTGCTCTTTGTAATAGTCTTTTACTTGGTTGGATTGCAAGCGTACTCGTTCCCCTGTTTCCATATCAATGAAAATATAAGGACGATTTTCAAACTCGAAATCCATTTCTTTGCTTTTGTCCACGACGTGGAATAGGATCACTTCGTGCTTGTTGTGTTTTAGATGCTGAAGGGCAGAGAACAGTTTTTCCGACTCTTCAGACTGCTCCATCATATCACTAAAAATAACAACTAGAGATCGGCGATGGATATTGTCTGCGATTTCATGCAAAGAATCAGCGGCAGCCGTCATTTTATCCCGTTGAGGATTATTCAAAAGACTATCCAAATAGGTCAATAAAAGTTTATAATGTGCCGTACTTGATTTGCAACGAGTATGCTGTTCTACTTTATCAGCAAAAATACTTAAGCCAAAGGCATCACGTTGTTTCTTTAATAAATTCATTAAAGAGGCTGCTGCTAAGGCTGAAAACCTCAACTTATTGACTTGCCCAGTGTCTTTACTACCATTATCAGGGAAATACATGGACGAAGAAGCGTCCATGACAATTTGACAGCGTAGATTGGTTTCTTCCTCAAACCGTTTGGTAAACAGTTTATCAGTACGTGCATAAACTTTCCAATCAATGTTTTTTGTACTATCTCCAGGGTTGTAAAGTCTATGCTCTGCAAATTCTACAGAGAATCCATGAAAAGGACTTTTGTGTAGACCTATAATGAACCCCTCGACTACTTGTCTAGCCAAGAGTTCAAGGTTTCCTATCTGTCGAACATCATAATCATCAAACAAGCTCATAGGCCTATAAGGCAGTAAAACCGCCAAGTTAAAGCAAACTAAAAAAGAATGCTGTCGTGGTTAAAAATATAAAATCAAGTGGTAGATTTTCTATACCCGCACAAGTTATACCATTTTTAACTTGTGCGTTACAAAAATACACACTCTAAAACAATTATAAGATACTTTACGGCTACAATATTTTGAGGTTACCTGAAAAGGGCAAAATAATTTATAAAAAAGAAAAAGCCTAAAAAAGGCGCTTATAAACTATAACCCTTATTCGGATTTCACCAAATAAGGGTTATAAAATATTATAGGTAAAGTATTTTCTTACATTTGAGCAGTCAACTTCTTTTCTAAGACAGCCTTAGGCACTGCACCTACCTGTTTGTCAACTATTTCTCCATTTTTAATGAATAAAATAGTAGGAATACTTCGTATTCCATATTTTGCCGAAATTTCTGGATTGCTATCTACATCAACTTTTCCGATAAGCGCTTTGCCTTCATAATCGCTAGCTAGTTCCTCTACACGAGGTCCAACCATTCGACAAGGCCCGCACCAAACGGCCCAAAAATCAACCATGACCACTTGGTCCGATTTCGTAGACTCTGCTAAGATTTCTTCAAAATTTGCATCCGTAAATTCTAATGCCATTTTCCTAATAATTTAAGGTTGTAATAATTATTTGCAACTTAGACTGAGATAAAATACGATTGCTTTCTATCGCTTTCTAAGCATTGATTCAAAACAAATGTAGTAAATTAATTGAATTAGAAATGTCGGTTGTTGTCAACTTCACAGAAAACTTATGAATAAGTTCCTGCAATTATCTAATTCACTTTATAATCAATAAAAATCAAGCCAAAGTCATTTTTGTAAAAACTGATGACAGAATTGCCTCTAATTTGAGTTTAAAGCCAATTCCTTTCCATAATACATTTGTCATCAATACTATAAAGCCCCAATTTTACAGACATTTTGGCATTTCCTTGGATGCTCCTATTGTTTCCATTTAATCGT
>JAHDHB010000216.1 GCA_020631545.1 Saprospiraceae bacterium
TATCAATTACCTTGGTTTTCAAACTAAAATCCTTGAGCTTGACCAAATAAACACCAATAAAGTCGTAAAAATCAAAATGAATGATGATGGTGTTCTCCTTGAGAGTGTAGTTGTTGCTAGCAAAAGAAGACCGCTTGCACTTGGGAGAAATGCGGCCCAACGTCCACGTCCTAAAAAGCAGAAGGAGGATTTAAAATTTGCTGAACGCCCTAATGTACAAGTCAATAAAGCCGTTGTTCCTCCTCCTCCTGTCATAGAAGCCGTACCAGAAGAAGAGCCAGCACTTATGCTTGATGAAGCTGATTTTAATGATGTTATGCTTGCTAATGGAGACGAAATCATGCTTGAAGACCAAGAAGAGGATGAAATTATGGAGGAAATGCCGGTCGTTGTAGATGACCTATTTATGAAAAAGGAAATTGCTGCTAAAGATGATTTGGTGGCAGAACAAAAGAAGCCTGTGATTCCTAAAGTAGTTTACTATAGAGCTAAAGAATTTGCTTCACCTACTTATAAAAAACAAAAAAAACCCGAATTCCGCAATGATTTTCGGAGTACCCTATATTGGAATGGCCATGTAGCTATAGACAGAACGGGCAAAACGACCTTGGAATTCTACAATTCCGATGATATTTCTTCCTTCAAAATTACCACAGAAGGATTCGCTACGGATGGAAGCATTGGTCGCGCTGAGCATTTGTATTACACGCAATTACCCTTCAGCATAAGCACCAAAATACCTGTAGAGGTCGTCCAAGAAGATGTACTCCGACTCCCTGTTACCTTTGTCAACAATACCGACCAATTACTTAGTGGCCAATTGCAAGTCTCTTATCCAGAAGGACTTGCTCCGATTGGAATATTTCCTACAAAATTGGCGATGAGTCCTGGCGAAGCACGCACCAGTTACTTTCCCTTCAATGTGGTTGGAAATCAAGTAAGCGACAAGCCATTATCAATTGGTTTTCAGAGCGATGGTTTTGATGATGCGGTAGAACAATCCATCCGAATAGTACCCAAGGGATTTCCATCTACACTTTCTTTTTCAGGACAAGACAAGGAACAAAAATACGATGTGGACATCAATGATCTAGTAGAAGGCTCGCTAAAAGTCAACCTAACCGCTTATCCTTCAACGATCAGCGAATTATTATCTGGTTTAGAATCAATGTTACGTGAACCGCATGGCTGTTTTGAGCAAACTTCTTCTTCTACTTACCCCAACATACTTGTATTGAGCTATTTAAACGAAACAGAGCAATCAAATCCTGAAGTATCAAAAAGAGCATTAGGCTTAATCAAACAAGGTTACAACCGCTTAACCTCCTTTGAATCTAGTGATGGTGGTTTTGAGTGGTTTGGAGGAAATCCAGCACATGAAGGGCTGACGGCATACGGCCTAATGGAATTCATCGACATGCAAAAAGTCTACGACGGAGTCGATCAAGCCATGATAGATCGCACTACAAAGTGGCTAATGAGTCGTAGAGATGGCAAAGGACTTTTCAAGCGAAATCCACGCGCTTTACATCACTTTGGCCTTGCCGATCAAGAAACGATGAGTGCTTACATCACTTGGGCGCTAACCGAAGCAGGCTTTATGGAAATGAAAAAAGAAGCAGAAGTGGCTTATAAAAATGCCATTACTAGTAAAAATCCTTATCAATTAGGTCTAGCAGCCAACTTATTATACAATTATAAGGAAAAAGCGAAGGCGAAAGAAGCCCTAGACCACCTCATGAGCATTCAACTAGAAAATGGTTCTTGGGAAGCTGCTGGCACTCATAAATCTGCTCCCGGTTCTAGTGGTAAAGCGTTGAGCATTGAAACAGCCGCATTGGCCTTGATGGCCTTACTAAAACAAGACAACCCTCACCGACTCAGCGTCCAAAAAGTAGCTAATTACTTGAAATCATCTAGGGGAGGCTACGGCGGTTTTGGGAATACCAACAGTACGGTGTTAGCGCTAAGAGCTTTGGTCGCCTATGCTAAATTCTCTAAGCAAACCGCTGAATCAGGCACGCTAGCCTTCTTTGTCAATAACAAAAAAGTAGCAACCAAGGCCTATCAAAAAGGAGAACGCGATCCAATCCTAGTAGAAGGCTTAGCCCAGTATTTAAAAGCGGGTAAACAACGCATCACAGTTGCTTATGAAGGCGTAGAACAGCCCCTACCCTATTCGCTAGGAATTGAGTGGAACACCACAAAGCCCAACTCAGCAAAAGCATGCCAAGTCGCTTTAAGCACCAAACTTTCTGCCCATTCAACAAAATTAGGGGAAACAGTAAGGCTTTCTTCGACCTTAGAAAATACAACGGAAAACGGACTGCCCATGACCATCGCTATACTAGGCATTCCAGCAGGTTTATCACCACAACCATGGCAATTAAAGGAGTTGACCGAGAAGGAACTTGTCGATTTTTATGAGATTTTCAACAATCGGGTAGTCCTCTACTACCGCCAATTGGCGCCTAGTGAATCGAAAACGGTAAACCTAGACTTGAAAGCAGATATTCCAGGTACCTTTGAAGCTCCAGCCTCTACCGCTTACTTGTACTACACCAATGAACACAAATACTGGACTTCCGTAGCCCCACTATCCATTAAGGAGTAATGATTTTTGATTGACACCGAAAATCTTTCAAACTGACAACTTTTAACTCCTAGTATTTTGTCAAGTTAGAAATGGCGAATTTATAGCTTAACACGGCACTAGTTCTAAACTACACAAGCGGCTATACCGCACCATAGGTTCAAGCTGTTCCAAAAGTGGAGCAGCTTTTTTTTATATGTACCATTGAAAAAAATAGTTGTGACAAGCAAAATTTTTATTTCATTCTCATTTGTTTAGAAAAAAGACAAGCGCTGTACTTATAATTGATCTTTCAAAAAATTTATTCCCCTTTCTCCTCTGAAAACAAAGACATTCAGAGTCAAACAATTACACGAACATAGTAAAAAAAAGCTACGGCCTACACACTTAATTCACAGCAAACAAGTATCTTTCTATACTAAAATGTTAGACAAAACGCATTTCTTTCATTATCTTGTCAAATGAAACAGCTATTTCTCTATTCGAAGAATACTTTTGAAATGCTGATTAGTCAACAATCGTGGTTAGCCCTCACGATATATCAAGAACGACGAACAATGGCGTAGAGACTACTAGTCAACGCCTTAGAACAAGATACTGACTTAACCCAAACACCCAGACCTTATGAATGCTGCTTTGCCAACTTTCATTCCCAATAGCAATTTTATCCGTCAAGAAAAGCCGGACATCTCTCCTTACCCGAAAGGATGGTTTCTAATCTGCTTTTCTGATGAGCTAGAAAAACGTGCTATCTTAAACCGTACATTTATGGGAAACGAGCTCATTGTTTTTCGTTCCCAGTCTGGTAAAGTAAACGTTGTCAACGCCTACTGTACACATATGGGCGTACATTACGGGTTCGGGGCTTCCGTCATCGGAGAATCCATAGAGTGTCCTTTTTATGGTTATTGTTTTAATACCAATGGACATTGTATCCGCGCTAGCAAAGAGAAAAAAGCAGCACAACAAATGCCAAGAAAATGGCATTGCACGGAGTGGAATGGTCTAGTCCTCGTTTTTCACAATCCAGATCAAGATCATTTTCCTAGTTGGGAAATTCCAGCATTAGACTCTTCTGAATGGACTCCCCTCCAACATCATAGTTTCACTTTAAAAAGTCATCCTTTAGAGATTGCCGAAAATGGCTTAGATGTTGGTCATTTATTGGACATCCATAATTTTAGCTACATTGAAGAAGATAAGGCCCCCCAAGTAAATGGAGAAATGCTTCAAGCTTCTTTCACTTTACATGGCCCCAAAGGTATTTTAAGAGTCTTAGGAAAAAAAGCGGAAGGAAAATTCACGACAACACACTTTGGCCTAGGCTTATCTATGCTTTCTACTCATATCTCAAACCAAGGCTTACAAAGTCGTTATTTTGTTTTATCTACACCTATTGATCAGCAAAATCTTGCGCTTCATATAGCTGTAAGTACCAAAAAGGAGCAGCCTAAAAAATCACGAAAAACGCCTCCCTCTTTCCTACCCAAATCCCTGTTGCACAAGCTCATAACCCAAGATTCCATCAAACGAATGACTACTAATGTTCACTTAAATTTCAAAATTTGGGATCAAAAATCTCAAATTGGTTATAAGTCTAGACAAGCGCCTTCAGGTATCAAGCAAATCTTTGAACGTTGGGCCTTGCAATTTGAATAGAAATTGGAGAAGAAGAAGGAAAACAAACAAGGAATCACTTCTTCTCAAAATAATAAACATTTCGTTCCATGAGATGTGTCACCTCACCATCAACAAGAACATAACGTTGAGTCCAATCCCCATGCTCATTAAATAGCTTATAGTCATAAGTTTCTATATAGGTTTGGTGATTAGCATACTCAATAGTCATTTCCGTAACATCTCCTTGCTCATTATTTTTATAATAAGTCGTTTCTAGCACATCTCCATTTGCATTTTTCCTTATTTCTCTAACTAAAAACCCTTTTTCATCATAAAAAAACTCATCCGTTTTTTCCAACTTCTTTTTAGCGGAGAATCTAGATTCTTTAACCTTTTGCCCCTTTTCATCAACCTCATATTCCATTCTAGATAAAATGTTTTTCCCTTTACCTTGAAGAACTCCTGTAGCGATATAACCTCTTTCGTCGGATTTCGTTGCTAGATAGAAGATGATAGACCGATCCAAATCCGACCAAGACTTCTTAGACAACTGTCCTTTTTCATCGAAATAAGTCAGTTGAACTAAGTGCGTAGCATCAAAAGCATCTTTCGTATAATTCCCATCCCCTTCCAATTTTTTCACACTATACTTTGCTACATTGGTTGCTTTGACTTTTAGCTTTGCTTTCGGAGGTGGAGGGGTAGTATCACAACTAAACAATCCCAAAAACAGCAATCCCACTAAAAATGAAGTTAAATATCTCATAATCCTATTTTCCGCAAAAATAGCAAAAGTTAGGAGAGCATCTAGCAAGAGCTTACAAAAGAATAAGATCTATCCTTAAATGAGATACGATTCGCTTCAAACTACTCCATTTTAGCAAAATTTCCAATAATAGACTACGAAGTCTAAAGCGAATCGATCCTATCATTTTTATTTTAAAAAAGTAGAAATTTGTGACCGTGCATCAAAATGTTAAAATTGGCTTTGAAAAAGGATCTTAGTACAAGCTACCCATCCGATCAATCTTTAAAAAGCTTGCTTTATGGCCTCTTCTAAGACGCTCAACATTAAAACTAATACATCCTCACCTCATTTGTTCATTATCCACGCCTCAAAATCATTCGTTAAAATTCTTGGCTTATCACCAATAATTTAGCCTAAGCTCCTTTCAATATAACTTTGTGCTTGCAAATCCCATCAAAACAAATAACTAATACCTAATTATCCTATTTAGATGCAAACAGCGAATAGAAAAAGTAAATAACCCCGATACAACCTAAACACAAAATATACCCAAAACCACTACAAACACTACCTCTCACGCTATAATGACTAAAATTTAGCGTCACAAGCAGCGATTAGCGAATAAAATGCGTTATATTTATATCAGGAGAAGGACAACCTCACTTCGTTTCAACTTTTCAACTACAATAATATCATTTTGGGACAGCATAAACCTGTAATTTGCTTTAGGCTAATTAATGCAATAATCTAACCTTTAATGTAGATAAATAAATCATTTAGCCCACTTACAACAAGTTGTAGATAGTATTCTTTTTCCAAAAACCTTTTGCATTAGTCAAAGGTAGATATGACAAGACCTAATAAAACCACAGCCCAATAATATAAATGAGACACATGAGACTTTTTTTCACAACGATCATTTTATCCGTATTGGCCATTTCATCTTCATTTGCCCAGCCACCAAATGATAATTGTGCCAATGCCATCAACATTACCGCTCTTGACGGAACTTGCGGAAATTATAACTTCACCAATGCGACTCCCGACCTTGTTAACGGTTCTTGCGTAGGTGGTAACAATAATACTTGGTTTACCTTCACCGCACAAGCACCTATCGCTGAAATTACCGTGAGCGGAATTAATAGACCTGAGTTTTCCGTCATATCTTTTCCCACTTCTTGTAACCTAACAGGAGCAACGCTTGTTCAATGCTCTCAATTAGCCGGTAATTATACGACTATAACGGAATCCAATATTCCACTAACAACAGGAAATGAATACTATGTCATTGTAACAAACCAAAATGATACCGATGGAACAATAGATATTTGTATCGACAATCCTATAATTCCCGTTTCCTGTGCTGTCAATGATGAATGTGCATCTGGAGCAAATGGCCCCGAAGCTATTGCAGGAACTTCTGGCTCCCAAACCTGTGTTACAGGCTGTAATACAGGAGCCACCAACGGAACCGATTTCACTGGAAATACTTGCTATGATTTTCTAAACCCAACTGTTTGGTACACCGTATCTCCTTCGGGGAATGCCACCATAGATATCGATATCACAAGTACAGATTTGACGGATCCAACCATCGCCATATTTACGACAAGTGACTGCTCACTCTACACCCAACTCGGCTGTGTCGTAGGTACTGGAGGAACTGTTTCCTTAGCTCAAATAGGTATACCTTCCTCAAATGACATTTACATCGCCGTCTCCGATGTAAACGGAAACACAGGTAACTTCGATATTTGTGTTGAACTATTTCCTGATAATAGTGCCTGTAATACCGACAATACCTTCGAAGTCGTCAATACTTCTTTAGGTTCACCCTTGAATGGCCCCTATTTACCCGGCGAAACCGTAGAATTTTGCTACTCCATCAACCAATGGACAAAAGAGAGCTGCAACTGGCTTCAAGGCATTGTTCCTTCATTTGGTTCTTGCTGGGATGCTAGCTCTTTTGATGCAGATGGCCAACCTGTCAGTATTACTACACCGCTTGCCGTAGCGGGTAGCGATCCTGGTTTTTGGGTTTGGTACGATGCTACTGTCGTTACTTACAATCCTATTCCTGGAGCAAGTATTCCTGCTGGAACACCAATAGGCCCAGGATGGTTTTTTGTAAGGACACTCCAAGACCCCGCTGATCCAAACAACACGTTTGGCGATGGAGGTCATCCCACAGATGAATGTGAGCTAGCCGGTAATGGCTATACTTGGCAGGTTTGTTTTGAATTAACAACTTTAAATGATCCAGCCACATGTGATGCCAATTCAACTTGTACAACATCAATAAAAACGTATGCTGATGGCGAAATTGGTGCTTGGGATAACATTGGCTGCACTGCGGATCTTCCTAGTACCCTCAACTCGCTGCTTTGTTGTTCCGCTCCCGTAATGGATCCCGTAAACGATACCACTATTTGCTCAGGTACGGCTACAGCCATCAACCTAAGCAGCGATCAAGATCCTAACGTCACCTATGATTGGACAATAATCGCTGAACCTGACGTTTCAGGTGCTTCCGCTGGTTCTGGCCCAAGCATCGCACAAACCCTCACTAACACCTCTTCAGCTCCAGCAGATGTCACTTACATCGTTACTCCTACTGGCGATTGTGAAGGACTTGCGATTCTCATTATTGTAACCGTTGATCCTATACCAACACTTACGGCCAGCACAACAGCACAAACCGTATGTAGTGGCACGGCCACAAGTATCGGACTAAGTTCAGATGTAGCCAGTTCTTCTTTTTCATGGACGGTAATCCCTCCTCTTGGTATAAGTGGAGCATTTAGCGCATCAGGAACCAATATCACTCAAACACTCACCAACTCCACTGCCGCGCCTATTGATGTAACGTATACAGCATCCGTAACTGGCCCCGCACCAGCCTCCTGTATGGGTACGGATGTACCAATCATCGTAACCGTCAATCCAACCGCTACCATTTCCTTTAGTGGTTTATCCGAGCCTTCTTGTTTTGGGGTAGCAGATGGAGGCGCAACCGTAACGCCTAGCAATGGTACACCTCCTTATACTTTTTTATGGGATAATGGAGAGACAACGGCTACAGCTACTGGATTAGCGGGTGGACTTCATACAATATCAGTATCTGATGCCAACTTATGCCAAGTAACTGGATTAGTAAATATCAAGCAACCCAACAATCTTACAACAACCATTTCCTTAAATAACGGATTGAATTGCAATGCGGATAGCAATGGAAGCGCTACAGCAACAACAAATGGCGGTACTATTCCATACACTTATACTTGGGATAACGGAGAATCTACGGCTACTGCTACAGCCTTAACGGGTGGTGCTCATGACCTTACCGTCACCGATGCGAATGGCTGTACAGCTACGAATTCCATTCTAATTCCACAACCTCAACTCCTCCAACTCACCGCAACTTTAGTTTCCAGTGTTTCTTGTAATGGAGGTTCTGACGGAAGCGCCACTGCAATGCCTTCTGGAGGAGCAGCCCCTTATGTTTATACTTGGAATACGGGAGAAACAACAAATACCGCAGCAGGCTTACCTGCTGGTATAAACACGCTTACTGTAACAGATGCCAACTTCTGTACTGCTACTGCCACCGTAAGTATTAGTGAGCCCCCCTTGCTTAGCCTTACGGCAACTTTCATTAGTGGGGTAACGTGTATTGGAGCTTCTGATGGGAGCGCAAGTGCAAGTGCTACAGGAGGTAGCCCCTTTTATAGTTTTGAATGGGACAATGGAGAAATAACTTCTACCGCTATTGCTTTAAATAGCGGAAATCATACCGTAACCATTACCGACAATAATTTTTGCATCGCTACGGCACAAGTCAACATAACTGCACCAACTCCGATAATCACCTCATCTATAGTCATCAATAATGCTTCTTGTAATTCAGGAAGTGATGGAAGTGCCACCGTCTCTGCTTCTGGAGGTACACCCGGCTATACCTTTCAATGGGAAAACGGGGAAACTACAGCAACGGCAACAGCCCTAGAAGCAGAAGACCATATTGTAACTATAACCGATGCCAATCTTTGTGTAGCCACCGCATCTGTAACAGTAACAGAACCAGCCGAAATACTAGTAGCTGCTACACCAACCGCAGCTTCTTGTGCTGGCGTAAGTGATGGTACGGCAACGTTATCGATGACTGGAGGCGTTCTCCCCTTCTCTTTTACTTGGGATAATGGCGAAACAACAAATCCCGCAACAGCTCTTAGCGCTGGAACACATACCGTTACCGTCACTGACAATGATGGTTGCACAGAAACAACAAGCACAAGTATTACTGAGCCCTTACCTTTATTAGCTAGTACAACTAGCCTTACAAACGTCTCTTGTAATGGCGGAAGTGATGGAAGTGCTATGGCTTCTGCTACGGATGGCACATCGCCTTATACCTTTTTATGGGATAATGGAGAGACAACGGCTACAGCTACTGGCCTAGATGCAGGATCAAATGTGGTGACCGTCATGGATGCCAACTCTTGTCCTGCTGTTACCTCTGTTATGATTTCAGAACCGACCTTGCTTACATCCACAACCATGGTTATCAACAATGTTTCTTGCAATGGGTTTAGCGATGGTAGCGCAAGCGCAACACCTTTAGGCGGTACAACGCCATACACTTATACCTGGCCCAGTGGTGAAACAACTTCTACTGCTACAGGATTAGCAGCAGGCTCTAACACGATAACGATTTCTGATGCCAATGCTTGTGAAATTACGTCTATTGTCAACATCATCGAACCTTCCATATTCACCGTCAATACAATGCTTCTTAGTGATGCTTCTTGTAATGGGTTTAGCGATGGAAGTGCTAGCGCTACCGTTTCTGGAGGTACAGCTCCTTATACCTTCTTATGGGATAATGGCGAAACAACCAGTACCACCACGTCCCTTGATGCCAATACACATCTACTAACGGTAACGGACATGAATATGTGTACAAGCACAGCATCCATCATTATCAACCAACCAGCGACCTTGTTAGCCTCGGCCACGCCTAACAGCAGTCCTTCTTGTAATGGATTAAGCGATGGCTCAGCTACAGCAT
>JAHDHB010000217.1 GCA_020631545.1 Saprospiraceae bacterium
AGATCGGGGGAAGATTTGTTTTCCTTGGCCTTAAGTAATTTATCTAGAATAGAACTTTTAAAGGTCGCTTCAGCTTTAGCACGCAAGGCAACTCCCTGATTATTAAAAAGCTCATAACTAATCTGTAACGTAGTTAATATACCTTGAAAGGATAAATCTCCCCAGAATAATTTCACCAAATGAGGTTGATGGTTTTCACCTTCAAAGTCATATACAATAGACATAAATTCTGCAACCTGCTCTTTTACACTAAGCGTATCGACTTTAATAGACCCCGTACCATCAAAGAGAAAAGTAAAATTCAGATCACTGGGTTTTGTGTTTTTATATTTTAACTCCGTACCACTGCTTCCTGTTCCTTGTTGTTCTTCCCAGTTTATGGTATTACCAATGGTATATTTTTCTGGATTAACCAGTACGGTGTAACTTTTTTCGGTTTCTTCGCCATTAGGATTTAAGGCGATGATCCTCATCTTCTCTACATTATTTTGTTTAGTAGTTGCAAACATAATCAATCAATTGATTTTAATGGCGTTATCTATTACAATCCTACGGCTCGTTCCGATCTTTTAAAACTCTTAGCACTTGCTTAATGCATTTTGCAATAAGTTGTTCTTCCTGTTCTGCACTCCAATTACCGCCTGTTTTAGGTTTTGAAGTGCCTGCTGTATCTTCCACATTGATTTTAATGTGTAACTCTTTTATTTCCAAAGGCATTTGAACAATTTTTAATGACTAAACATTTTCATTTTTAACAGTTTGCTTGCCAATTACAAAATAATTATACGTCAACTGTAAGGATTCTAAAACGATTTCGGATTTAGCGGCATCAAAACTGCTTACTTCCCAACTAGTAGGAATCGCATGTACTACATTCCAGTTTAAAACCGTTTCATGCTTTTCATCTAATAAGGAAATATTTAGGTTTATTGGCCTGACTTTCATATTGTAAAATGCATCAAAACACCAATCATAAAGCCTAGTATCTGTAATTAAGCCACGCTTTAAAACCAAAGGGCTATACTTCGGCCTTTCCATTAAACTGTGTTCAAATCGGTTTTCTCCGCCTTCCTTCCATGTGGTCGGAGAGACTGTAATTTTCAAGCCTTCCACACTTTGAAAACTCATGGTTATATCATTCCCGCTTTTATCTAGTTCACTAAAAGCGACTTTAAAATGAAACCCAACGTAGGGATAAACTTGTGGAGTTGAGGTGTTTTCTTGCGGCATACCTGTTTCATTGTTTACGTTAAATCAGAGAGCAATGACCTCTTTCATAAGGCAAAATAGTTACTAATTACTTCTAATCGTCAAACCTTCGTGAGCAAGGACTAAAGTTTCAATCGCTACCTCGCTACCTTCTGCTTTAAGGTCTGTAGATTCTACTGATACAGGCCACGCATTTTTTATTTCCCAAGTCACCACAGGTTGATGTGCTTCATCTAACAAATTGATCGTAACGGTCTTGCGATCAGGTTTATTAAGCTTTGTTGCATTCCACCATTGGAAAAACTCATTATTGGATTTAAATGTACCCCGTTTGAGGGTAATATTTTCGTACTTGACACGCCCCGGCATTTTTATGCTAGAATGTTCTAAACTCGCACCGTCGGAGTATTCAACTACTTCCGTTTCTACTTTAAGCCCAGTAACTTCGGAAAAGCCAATTTTTGTGCCTCCCCAATCTACTTGGAAGTGGAATTTTACAAAGGGGTAATTTGTCATAATGATTTTGATTTAATAAGGGGCAGAAAGTAGTGAGTAGAACACGCTTCTTCCTAAGCCTCCAAAAAAGTTTATAAATTAAGTTTTTAGGCCACTCCGAAAAGGCTCTTTTTCAAAATACGATTTAAGAAGTATGATTTTTATTATTTACTAGCAAATAACAACTTATGCAATGAGGATTTCATACGTCTTACATCATAAATCGTATTTTTCCAATAATTCTTACGTTTCGGAGTAAACTCAGTATTTAGAGGCAAAAGGTATGTATTAAATCTCCTCTCTACCCTCTTCATAAAAAATTATAATTCGTCCCTTACTTGGGTAATCGTTAATACAATAAACTCAGCAGGTCTTACGGCTGCTAGGCCAATTTCAACTATCATTCGTCCTTCAAGAACATCTTGACTAGACATCGTTTCGCCTAAACCAACTTTTATATAGAAGGCTTGCTCCGAAGTTTCTCCCTTCAAGGCACCACTTCTCCATTGTAGCGTTAAATAATTGTATGCTAAAGACTTAATCTTCACCCATGTATTTCTATCATTGGTCTCAAAAAGGTAAGGTTCAATAGCTTTTTTAAGCGTTTCTTCGATGTTAATAAACAAACGTCTTACGGATATATACCTCCATTCCAAGTCATTTCCCGCCAATGTGCGCGCGCCAAAAATCATAGTCCCCTTTCCTCTAAAACCTCGTAGTACATTAATAGATTTTCCCGTGTAATGTACATTTAGCTCGCTTTGGTCTACATTGTTTAGCCTCAAGGCAGGCCCAAGAACTCCTTTCAAATTTACATTAGCAGGAGCATACCAAATTCCATTCGTTCGATCTATCCTCGTATAAGTCCCTGCAATTGCCCCCGATGGCGGTACGATTAGTGAATTTATCGCCTTAGGGATATGTCTAAAAATAGGATGTTTAACAAATAGGTCTGCTTCTGCTTTTTTGTATAAACGAAGCCACACTCGATACAATTCATCAAATTTTTTAAACAAATAATCTATGTCAATCAGAGATTCTATATAAGCTAGAGCTTGTACTTTTTCTTCGGGTGGTGCTGCCATGAATGCAAAATTAGTTCCTTGAATATTTGCAATTTCCTCACCTCGTATCCAATCGGTCATGTTCAAATCATTAATAGCTGGACTTGGAGTAAACATGCCCGAAGTAGGATCCGTTAGCACTAAATCCTTGTTAAGTTGCACTAAATAAAAAACATTATCAATCAAGGAATTATCTAATTTGAATTGATTGATTTTTTTTACTAACGCTAGAGGTGTTTCTTCCGAAGGTTCTAAGGCATAAAACGTAAGCGAAACATCTACTATAAAGTGAAACCAATTTGTAAAATACTGTTGTACAAATATTCCTTGAGCATCTATTATATTTCCTCTCAAGGCATCGTACTCATCTTTAAGCATTTTGTAACCTTCTGCGGGATTACTTAACATCGGATTAGGTGGTATTGTTAGCGTAAAATTCAGATAGGCATAAAAATTATTTACGAGGATGATTTTCAAGCGTTCAAGATATTGAATACTCGTATCATCTTCAAATAAGACATTCGTACCTATTGGCGCTCCATTTTCATCTCGCAATTGAAAATAGGAGCAGTTCCGCTTTAAATCCATTTTTATCCAAGGATAATAAGCAGCTCCGTAAGCTAAATAACTTGTCCCTATGTGTGTTCTAAAACCACCATCTTCGCTATTGATTGGAAATTCAAGTGTAGCATTATCCCCCATAAGAGTATCTAAAATACAAAAGCGATCTTTTAACCTTCCACACTGCCGTAGTGCTAACTGTTGTAATTCACCAAACTTACTAGCTCGATCAGTAAATGGAACATTAATTAGAGGAGCATCAGGAAGTACTATTAACGTAATTTCATCTGTTTTTTCGATGGCTTGAATTCCTTCATAAAGCCCTGGAAAGAAAATGCTATTCCCAAAATTCACTGGAGATTCGTAATTCCCAACAGACACAATGTAGCAGATTTCTCCTCCATTTTCATAAAATAGTCGTACAGATTCATACAAAAAATAACGATTCTCCGAAGGGCGCACACTGTCAAAATTTCCTTCTTGTGTTGTACGCACTTGATAAGAATCATACACTTTTTCCTTCCCAAAGATCAATTCAAAATTAGCTAAAGAATCAATTCGAATCGGTTTATAGTATTCTCCCTCACCATTGATAACGGGGATTTTTTCGGTATGCCCGATAAAAGCAGGAATCGCAGTTGACACATTTACACTAGTGGGGGCTGCACTTTGCTTTATATATACGCCTGGAGTACTGTACACTTTATTGGAATTAGAAATGAATAACGATCAGTTAAAATTGCTTACTATAGAAAAACAATAACACGCGCCTATCGTGGCGAAGCCACTACCATGTAGAGGGTAGAGAGTAATGAGTATAAGGACTTTTTCCGTTATATTGATTTTTCTTCGAAAAATCGACAGCTTAATGACAGTCAATCCCTCTAAACCCAATGACTTTCACAGACTACAAGAAGTACAAAAATTGAGCGAAGTCAAAAACGTTTTTAATATCCAGCCATTTTTGCGCAGAAGTTTACTGGTGAGAAACTAATGAAATCTCTTGGCTTTCACACACACTCTCTCTCACTCACAACTACGTTTCTTGCATAAAATGAGAAAATCGCAAGATGATAAATTCTGCTGGACGCACGACTGCCATACCAATTTCGATAATCATTCGTCCTTCTAAAATATCTTGGGAAGACATCGTTTCTCCTTGGCCTACTTTTACAAAAAAGGCCTCATTAGGCTTATCACCATAAAGCGCACCGGCTCGCCATTGCAAAGTCAAGAAGTTATTAATCATCGATTTAACCTTCACCCAAGTATTCGCATCATTATTTTCGAATACAAATTGCTGTGTCGCTTTTTTAATAGATTCTTCTGTCATAATGAAGAAACGGCGAACAGAAACATAGCGCCATTCATTATCATTTCCCGCCAATGTGCGCGCTCCCCAAACTAGCGTTCCTCTACCTGTAAAACTGCGGATAGCATTGATAGATTTCCCTGCGGTAGTATCAACATTCAGCCCCCTTTGCTCTTCATCACTTATTTTAATCGTAGGCTTACGGACAGCAGCTAGACTTACATTTGCTGGTGCTTTCCATACACCTCGGTTTCGATCTACTGTGGCATAAATACCTGCTACGGCTGCGCTTGGTGGAAGAATAAGTTTTCTAGCATTAATTTTAGCCATTACTTCATGATACTTCTTGTTATTAAAGTGGAACAAAGAAGTTGTAATAAGTGAGGGATCGCTTTCTATTTCCGATTCTAGACGCCTTAAAACCATCGTGGTAATTATCGTGCTTCCGCTACTAGGATCCTCCTCATAGTAATAGACTAAGTCAGGTGTAGTTTCTAAAAGCTGATGTGTATATATTGTTTCTAAATTAGGATAATAAGCACTTGCATATTTCAAGTTAGAAGTACCAATACTATTTCTAAAAGCTGAAACTTCATTATCTACTACATCAGTAATCAAAAACCTATCTTGTAAAGTAGCACATTGATTTATAGCTTGTTGGTAAACATACCCAATACCTTCACTATCCGTAATAGGAGGTAGCGGTGTAGTCGTAGTAGAGTCAGGATCATCTTTCAATAGACCTAGTAAGTCTGGAAAAAGAATAAGCGTAGGTTCGTCTTTCTTTTTTATAAAATTCAAACCTGTAATAAAATCCAAAGATTTAATCGGAAAGGTATCGTCTACTACATTATCATAAGTGTTAATTGAAACGATATAACAAGGTCCTCCCCCATTGGCAAAGTACAATACTAAGCTATACCACATTTTAAACTTTGGCATAGCCGGTAATTCAGAGCTGATTGAAGTTGAGATAGGCGCTATTCCTGATTCAAATTGAGTAACAACAACAGGCGTACTACCACTAGTATCTACTACTTCTGGTATACTTGCCGTTCCTGCTATGTTAGAAAATTCGATAGTTCCATCTAATTTGACACCAATATATTTAAATTCATTATTAGCTCGACCAAAAAGCTCCTCATACTCTAGCATAGAAGTAATTCGATGCGGCTCAGCATCAGGCCGTTTTTCAGTATAACCAATAAAAGCAGGTATAGCCGTATTTACAGGGGCGACCGAAGGCGGTAATTTGGTAATTTCCTCGACATAGACGCCAGGGGTATTATAGGTCATGTTTATTTTTTTGTAATTATAAATTTATGAACAAACTCTTCATTTAAAGTAGCCTATGCATCTTGTATAAAGTGAGAAAATCGTAAAATGATAAATTCTGCTGGCCGAACGACAGCCATCCCAATTTCTATAATCATTCTACCCTCCAAAATATCTTGCGACGACATAGTCTCGCCTAGTCCAACTTTTACAAAAAATGCTTCATTGGGCTTATCTCCGTAAAGTGCTCCTGCCCGCCATTGTAAGGTC
Organism: Saprospiraceae bacterium; assembly: GCA_020631545.1. GTDB lineage: Bacteria > Bacteroidota > Bacteroidia > Chitinophagales > Saprospiraceae > JAHDHB01. The sequence goes on from JAHDHB010000217.1 coordinate 6,187, forward strand.
AAAAAGTTATTAATCATGGCTTTAACTTTCACCCAAGTATTGGCATCATTGTTCTCAAATACAAATTGCTGTGTCGCTTTTTTAATAGATTCTTCCGCCATGATGAAAAAACGACGAACAGAAACATAACGCCATTCATTATCATTCCCAGCCAATGTGCGTGCTCCCCAAACGAGTGTTCCCCTTCCTGTAAAACTGCGAATAGCATTGATGGATTTACCATCTTGATCAATATTCAAATCTTCTTGATCGGCATCGTCAATGACAATCATTGGACGTCGAACAGCATTTAAACTTACATTAGCAGGAGCTTTCCAAACGCCTCTTGTTCTGTCTACACTGGCATAAATACCCGCCATGGCGCTACTAGGGGGGAGAATTAATTTCACGGCATTAATTTGTCCTAGTATTTCATGGTAAGCCTTATTATTTACATGAAATAAGGAATTATCTCTTAATACGGTCGGATTTGCTGCTTGCGCGATGACTTCTTCTGATTGTCTTAGCACCATTCCTGAAGTAGTTGAACCTCCAGCATCAGTATATACAACAATCGTTGAGGTATAATCAACAAACGGCGTGTAAATAGTTTCTAAATTGGGATAGTAAGCACCTCCATATTTTAGGTTGGATGTTCCAATGTTATTTCTAAAAGCCAAGGAATCATCTTCGATAGCCCCTGTATTATCAGAAAGCAAATCCGAAATAAGAAAACGATCTTTTAAGTCTGCACATTGCGAAAAAGCAGCTTGATAAAGCGTTCCCATTGCAACAGCACTATTCAGTCCAACTGCATCTGGAAATACAAGTAAGGTAGGCTCATCTTCTTTTTTAATTTCTGCTAAAGCAGTTGTCAATTCTCCACGATCAACAGAATTCAATACACCAGTGTTGGTTTTGTAGGTATTTGCAGAAGCCACATAGCAAGGGCCACCACCATTAGCAAAGTAAAGTGCTAAGGAATAATACATTTTAAACTTTGTATCTGCTGCCAGTCCTGTTATCGTTATGGAAGGAGCAGTACCATTTTGTGTCCCTGTATAATCTGCTACAATAGCTGTGATATCACTAAAAGCTCCACCAAAAAGCTCTTCATATTCTAGCATAGAAGTAAGGCGATGTGGCTCAGCATCAGGGCGTTTTTCGGTATAACCAATAAAAGCTGGAATAGCCGTATTTACAGGGGCGACCGATGGTGGTAATTTTGCAATTTCCTCGACATAGACGCCAGGGGTTGAGTAATTCATTTGTAGTTTTTATGCTAAATAATGGTAAAAAGGATGTTAGGATTTATTTCTTTTTAGTAAACCAATTGTTTATAAATAAATGATAGAAGTTACATCCGTACTTGTTGGATAGTTTAGAACAATCGGGTCGGGGTTATAATCTAAAATACGCCCATTTGGATTAGGTAAGTCTTCTTGAATACCTGTAGTAGAAGTAATGGGGCTAATTCCTCCCTTTGAAAATGGCAAAGCTGTTGTAGTAAAATAAGGCGTAGATAAATCCGTTTGCTTATAAAATTTCCAGATGGTTTTTCTTGCTTCAAATTTGATGAAGAAATTAGGCGAAATCAAGGAATTATTAATGTCTAGTAGGTTATAATTTGCATTATTTCCAATCCTTGTTTTTATCCGAATAAGTCCCATAGATTCAGATTCGACAGGATAGTCTTTTGACGATATTCTGTCTTCTATTGAAGCTCTAGAAGGAATACTCGTCAACGAAAGATTATTTACATTAAGTTTCTCATTATCAAATTTGTATATCGCTCTATATTCTTCAACTCCATCTTGTTCTAACTTAGGATCATTTAAAGGTAAATTCGAAAAGTTATAAAACAACGGTTCTTTCAGTGTAATTAAAAAATCGAATGTAGTATCATCCGTTAAAGGTACTTTAGGGGTATTATTTTGTTCTACCCAAATAAGCACCATGAAACCACCTGGAACTAATCGAAATAGAGCATGATGATTCCGTAAAAGTTGTTCACATTCTTTTGTCGGCTTAATGTTAAAAAAATCTTGTACATTGTAATTAGCTCTCAATCTATCTTGAGCCTCTAAGTCGGGTATAAGTTGCCCAGAAGTCCCAATATTGTATTTCTTCAAGTAATAATCATGTATGATGAGTACTTGAAAAAGCGGATAAAATCCTTCCTTGTAGAGCAGTTCTATATTTTTCATGGGGTATAGTTCTTCTCATTGTTAAGTTGATGTTCAAAGATAACACGGCGCTGTTCTATTACTCTTTTCCTTTCAATAGGAGTTACACGTACTTTGTAAATAACGGAAGGCAATTGTTTACTGTTCAGGTTTGACCATAAATTAACCGAAGCCTCTAAGGATAAGGAAAATAAATCTAGTGTAAACTTAAATTCCTCCCCAGGTTCTATTCCTATTGATAAATTCTGAGAAATAGGTGTATTTTGTTGATTAAACATCCGTTTTCCCTGAAAAAATTCAATAATCCTAGATAATTGGCGAATGGATTCCTTGTAAGGCGCTATATTCACACTGAATAAAACATAGAGATTCAGAAAAGTAGGAGGATTCTGATAATGTGTGTACGAAGCTATTTTTTTGTAATGTACTTCATTCCTCAAGGTCGCTTCTTCTTCGGTATGAAGAAGTGATAGTATCACTTTTCCATCTAAGGAATTTCCTTGATTAGTCGGCGGATCGTCTATCGCTGCTACATTGCCTACTTCTACCATGCTTTGCGAAAGCGTGTTATTCGTCAAGTATGCATCAAGTTGAGAAGCGAGTATTTCTAAGGTAGAATAGAGCATGTTTTTCGTTTGGGTTCCTTACAAAACTATAAAAAGAATTAGTAGGATGCAAGAAAAGTTATGTTAAATGTTTTGTTAAAATGACGAAGTCTTAAAAATATATTTACAAAAACCTTATCGACAGCATATTGTTGCAAAATAGCACTCCAAAAAGAAAACCGCTTCGTTTATGTGTATTTTATAGCTATTATCCTTTTTCCAAAAAAATATTTTAATAGTCTAGTGATAGTGTTAAACTAAGTAAACACGGTATCTTTGTAACCGTGAAGGTGTGCGATTACGGAACGTGCTTCCTCGATTTTTTACCTTCTACAAAAATCTTGGCATTCCGCTTCTAATAACCAGCTTTAGTTTAGCTATCAAGAGTAGAGGGATTGACCATCATTAAGCAATCGATTTTTCGAAGAAAAATCAAGTCATAATAACGGTAAAAGTCCCTCCACTCTATACCATCTACACTCTACATGGTAGTAGCTTTGCCTTATCAAGCCTCAGGTAAAAAATGGTTCGCTTTTAACTTTCAAAATAAAGCAGCGCAAGAACTATTCTTGTAGTAAAAGTATACGTGGTTGTAGCGTTATAAGATTAGGTAGGCTTCGATCTAGTCCGTCTTTTAGGTCTTACCCAATTTACAGGAGGCATTGCCTTTGTGGCTTTTATGAGTAGTTCTTCCCCTTCCTTAGTATGCGCCTGCCAAGGATCTTCCCCCACTTGTATCCAAATCCCATCTCCTATCTCTTCGGCTTGAATATAAGGATTTTCTAGTATAGCTTTTCCCCCTTGTCGTTTGTATTCTTTTTTGCCGTAGTATTGTAGCCAAATGAGTCCTGGGCCTAGGGGCGTTCTCTTATTAGCTAGGTAATGTGTTCGAACAAGCGTTCTTGATTTGTCAGAAATATCAGCCTTGAAACATTTTACATCATATTCGTATAATACCTTACGAATAAAAGACAATATTACTTTAAGTCGCTTTGCTGTTAATTTGTCCTGTTTTATTCTTAATCCAATATTAGTTATCTTATCTTCATCTTTGTTT
>JAHDHB010000218.1:0-2870 GCA_020631545.1 Saprospiraceae bacterium
TATTTTTAACAACATCCTCCGCCGTCGTAGAACCAAGTAGATTCGGAGACAAAAATATCGTCACGGCCAAGAGCAAGAAGTGCTCCTCCCGTTTTATCACACACTGCCATGGGCTGATTTAGCAAGAGATTGTGCCCTTTATTGTCATCAAAATTGGCTTCTTTACCGTAGTAAATCGCTGTTTTGCCTGTAAAGACACAAGGGCCATCGCTTGGCATAGGATCTTTAATCGCGCAGACTTCAACACTTTCGATATGAATGATTTGGTCGGTATCGTAATGGTGTGGCGTGAGTAAGCGATAAGGACGCTTCGCGCGAATTTCTACTGTCCCGAAACCTATGCTGGTGATCAAATCGATATATTCTTTTAAAGGAATGGCTCCGCTGAGGCAGAGTGCCCGAAGACGTTCATCGTTTTGGAGGTGCTGTGGCATTGCTTGATCACAAATCGGATCAGAGAGTACTAAGCGGCCATGAGGTTTTAAGACTCGGTAGATTTCTTTTAAGGCCGTTACTAGATCCTCTTTCTCGAAAATATTGAACAGACAGTTTTGTGCTGCTACGTCGATGGATTCATCGGCGATAGGTAAATTCAATGCAGTGCCCTTGTGCAATTCTACAAAATCCTTTTTAAACCAAGGATTTAGCTTTTCCGCCTCTACTAGGTTTTCGGCACAGGCTTCTAGCATCTCATCCACAATATCGACTCCAATTACTCCTCCTTTTTGGCGAGAGAAATAGGCAAACTGCAAGACTTCCATTCCACCACCTACGCCTACATAGAGGATTTTTGGGTCATGAACCAAATCGCGTGGATGCACTGTACTTCCACAACCATAATTCATTTCCAACATCTTCGTAGGAATATCTAAACCAGGCAATTGCCAAACAGGAGTGGTAGTACAACAAAGCCCAACATCAGGTGTTTCAGCAGCTTTTTTGTAAACTTCTTTGGCTGTATCTAAATACGTTGACATATCATGCAGTTTTCAAGAATAATATAAAGTTCTTCGTTTTGCGAAGGGCTCCAAGTTATCATTTTTTTAGCCTAAATGGAAATTACAGGTAAGTATTTCGTGACAGAATGTATTTTTTGTCTTGTATAGGACAAGCAATGCTTAGGCATTCTCAACTCAATATGTAAAGCAAGCAGTGATTTTTTGGCTAAAAAAATTATTTTTCAAACAAAATATCCATTTCTAAATCGCTACGAACCATTCCCGAATACTTGTTTTGAGCCAAACCATAGGTAGAAATAAAGGTAAGGAACAAAGCTTTTCTTGTGCGAGTAATTTCTCGGAAGCTACCGAGCTTATTCCTTAGATTTTTATCATATTTTTTATCAATGGTAAATGGATGAATAGAAAATTTCATCTCGCAAATATTGATAACTTGATCTTTTCGGTCAATCACTAAATCTATCTGAGCTTTAGAGGATTGCCAAGTAGAAATTGAGGATTGTATGCCACTAATCCCCAGGGCTTTTTTGATTTGAGGGATGTGGTGTAAGCAAACCATTTCAAACGCATAACCAGCCCAAGAAAAGAAAGTAGGTGTTTCGACGGTGTTGATCCAAAAATTCTTATCATCTTCATCCGTTTTTTTGATAAAACGTAGATAAAAAAGGGAATATAAATCAACTAATTGGTAAAATCCCGCATTTTTCTTTTTCCCAAAAGCTTTGTATTTACGAATGAAATTGCTCTCTTCTAATTCGTTCAAAATTCTTGTCAAACCACCGCCATCTGATAGTTTTGTGCGATTGATGATTTCCGCTCTTGTCAATCCTTTTCCTTTGGTGGCTAAGGCTTCTATAACAGAAACGTGGCGATGGTGCTTCTTAAAAAGAGAGGCATAAAGATTTTCATATTCTAAGCGGAAGGGGGCATCGGGATGAAAACATAAGTCATTAATGTTTTGCATTGCGCTCTTTTCGCCCTTAATAGAATCCAAATAATAAGGAATACCGCCAAATACCATGTATAAAAGCAAGATTTGATAGTGATTGTATCCTGCATTTTTATCCTCTAAAAATAAGACCGTTTCTTCTAAGGTAAAGGGATTTAACTTAATTCGGTCGGTAATGCGATTGTGCAATCCTCCTCTGTTTTTGAGCAAGTGATTAAGCATCCAAGAAGCAGCAGAGCCACAGACGACAAGGACAATATCATCCCGAGCACTTGCCCAACTGTTCCAAAAATGCTCCAAACCAGAGATGAATTTTGAATTTTTAGTATCCAACCAAGGCAATTCATCTAAAAAGATAACCTTTTTATGATCAGTAGGTAATTTTTCTAGGTAATGACTTAATTGTCGAAATGCTTCAAACCAATCTAGGGGAATTTTCGGTTGCCATTTAACCTTAGCAGCGTATGGAGCCAATGCTGCATGAAATTGCCCTAATTGATGTCGCATAGAAACATTGGCTATTCCCGTCATGTAGAAGGCAAAATTATTCTTGTAAGCTTGCCGTATTAAAAACGTCTTGCCTACTCGTCTTCTACCATAAATAGCCACAAATTCGGATTTAGACGAACTCAAATAGCCTTGTAATTTCTTAACTTCTTCTTTACGACCGATTAATGATCCCATTTTATTAGATTTTGGCTGTAACAAAGCAAAAATACACTATTTCAGCCAAAATAAAAGTTAATACTGGCTGAAATAGTGTTTTTATTAGCAGTTTCAGCCAGAATGAATTTATTATGGGGAACAAAACCGTTTTGTGGGCCTTTTGGATAGTAAAAGAGGGGACGCAAGACTAAGCGATCTTATCGTTGTTGGCTAATTCTGGCTGAAATGTATGTTTTTATACCTATTTCAGCCAAAATAAAAGTTAATACTGGCTGAAATAGTGTTTTTATTAGCAG
>JAHDHB010000218.1:2970-10004 GCA_020631545.1 Saprospiraceae bacterium
CTATTTCAGCCAAAATAAAAGTTAATACTGGCTGAAATAGTGTTTTTATTAGCAGTTTCAGCCAGAATGAATTTATTATGGGGAACAAAACCGTTTTGTGGGCCTTTTGGATAGTAAAAGAGGGGACGCAAGACTAAGCGATCTTATCGTTGTTGGCTAATTCTGGCTGAAATGTATGTTTTTATACCTATTTCAGCCAAAATAAAAGTTAATACTGGCTGAAATAGGGTTTTTATTAGCAATTTCAGCCAGAATGAAAATCGATACTGGCTGAAATATGGGTTTTAATGGTGGTTTCAGCCAAAATGAGGTTCTGATTCCTTTCTTTTCATAGGTAAATGCAGCCGCGATAGGAACGATACGAGGTGGACTGTAGGCCTACTGAGGCAGGGAATGCAGGTAGCTGAACGATAGTGAAGATGCCTGTGTGACCATGCGGAAGAGGCCTACAGGATGCCGAGTACAAGTGGATAGCGCGATAAGCTGCCCAAATAATCTTTGAACTGACTAATAAAAAGGTTTTGAGGTGATTCGGAAAGGCTCCTCTTTATAATTATGATGTATGCTTTTGGGCAAAATTTGTAGCGTTTGTTTTGGAGGATACGCAGCACGTCCGCTAAACCACGATAGCCTCCCGCAGACGTACTGCGTGGATAGCTCTTAAGAAGTATGATGTATGCTTTTGGGCAAAATTTTCTGCACATTTTGGACAGAAAATTTGTAACATTTGTCTTGGAGGAAGCTGTTCACAAAATAATTCATTATTTTCGCATTTAAGTTTAAATCAATTTTGCAGAATAATGATGATTACCAAATCTAAAATAGAACAAGACGTATTACTTAAGGCTTTTCGATTGATGGCTACGGCGAAGTCGATGACGGAAATTTATGAGGAGAATAAAGGGGTGACATCTAAGTATGTACACGCAACTTCTAGGGGGCATGAGGCTATACAATTAGCTTTAGGTCTTCAACTTAAGCCTCAAGACTACTTGGCTGCGTACTATCGTGATGATTCTATTTTACTAGGAATTGGGATGAAACCGTATGAGTTGATGTTGCAGTTGATGGCGAAGTTGAGCGATCCTTTTTCTGCTGGTCGTACTTACTATTCTCATCCGAGTTTGAAGGATGAGGATAAACCAAAAATTCCGCATCAATCTTCTGCAACGGGTATGCAGGCTATTCCTACAACGGGGGTAGCAATGGGGATCCAATATCGGGAGATGATGGGGATAGATGAGGCTTATGATGAGCTGCCTGTGGTGGTCTGTTCTCTTGGCGATGCTTCGGTAACAGAAGGAGAAGTGTCGGAGGCTTTTCAAATGGCTGCGCTCAAGCAGTTTCCTATCTTATATGTAGTGCAGGATAATGAGTGGGACATTTCTGCCCATGCTTCGGAGATTCGGGCGATGGATGCAGCGGAATATGCGAAGGGTTTTCCAGGGATTGAGGTACGTTCGATAGAAGGAAATGACTTTTTTGAATCTTATAATACGATAAAAGAAGTCCTTGCAATCATTCGCAAGGAAAGGCGTCCTTTCTTGATTCATGCTAAAGTACCTTTGCTGAATCATCATACTTCTGGCGTTCGAAAAGAATGGTATCGGCATGATTTAGAGGAACATGCGCTGCGTGATCCTTATCCTAAGTTTCGAAATCAACTCTTGGCAGATGGCTTTACCGAGATGGAATTGTCTACGATTGAAAAAATAGCAGCGGAGACAGTATTGGAAGATTATAACCGTGCCTTGGCGGAAGAAGATCCGAAACCTGAAGATTTGTTTACCCACGTTTTTGCCCCTACGCCTGTGACGGAGGAAAAGGGGGTGCGTGAACCTGCTGACAAGGAGGAGACGGTGATGGTGGATTGTGCCTTGTTTGCGGTACGTGAGTTGATGGCCAAGCACAAGGAGTGCTTATTATATGGTCAAGATGTTGGTGGGCGTTTGGGCGGTGTTTTCCGTGAAGCGGCTACCTTGGCAGCTACTTTTGGTGATGACCGAGTCTTTAATACGCCTATTCAAGAAGCGTTTATCATAGGTAGTACGGTGGGGATGTCTGCTGTGGGGCTGAAACCTATCGTAGAAGTTCAATTTGCTGATTATATTTGGCCGGGCTTGAATCAGTTATTTACAGAGGTCAGTCGCTCTTGTTATCTTTCTAATGGAAAATGGCCAGTGAGTTGTATTGTTCGAGTGCCTATTGGTGCTTATGGAAGTGGAGGACCTTACCATTCTTCTAGTGTGGAAACGGTGGTTTGTAATATAAGAGGTATCAAGGTTGCTTATCCTAGTACTGGAGCAGATTTGAAAGGCTTGATGAAATCGGCCTACTACGATCCGAATCCTGTTGTTATCCTAGAACATAAGGGCTTGTATTGGTCGAAGGTGCGTGGTACGGAGGCTGCAAAAACGATTGAGCCGGATGCGGATTATATTATTCCTTTTGGTAAGGCTAGAATAGCTTTGGAGGCTGATGAGGAGCTAGTAAATGCTGGCCAGTCCTTGGTGGTTATTACTTATGGTATGGGCGTGCATTGGGCCTTGAATGCGGCTAAAGACTATAAGGGGCAAGTAGAGGTGTTGGATTTGCGGACACTTAGTCCTTTAGATACAGAGGCGATTTATGCGGCAGTGCGCAAGCACAACAAATGTTTGGTAGTAACGGAGGAGCCTGTGGATAATTCTTTTGCGCAAAGCATTGCAGCAAGAATACAAGAAAATTGTTTTGAAGCCTTGGACGCGCCTGTGATGACGATGGGCTCAGAAAATATGCCGGCCATTCCGCTGAATTCGACTTTAGAACAGACGATGATACCTTCTATAGAGAAAGTAGCTGCAAAAATAGGCGTGGTGTTGGGGTATTAATGGATGAAATAACCCTGAAAAAAACCACAAAACCGAACAAAATCGGTAGATAATATCGGTAGTGAGCAGGAATGCCAAATAATTCAAACCCGAAACCTGATTAAATCAATTTTAGCCAAATAAAATTTACAATGGATTGGTAAAGTTGGTAAATTGCGCTATCTTTGCAGCGATTTTTAAAATTTGTACAAAAGCATTACTACAATGGCAGAAAATATTGGTCGCATCAAACAGATTATCGGAGCTGTTCTAGATGTCAGTTTCACTGGTAGCAAATTACCAGAAATCTTAAATGCTCTAGAAGTAACTAGAGAAGATGGTTCCATCTTGGTTTTGGAATGCCAACGTCACTTAGGAGAAGATAGTGTCCGTACTATCTCTATGGACTCTACCGAAGGGCTTACTCGTGGAATGGAAGTTCGCGATACTGGCGCACCGATTTCAATGCCTATTGGCGAAGCTATCAAAGGCCGCTTGTTCAATGTAGTAGGAGAAGCGATTGATGGGATTGGTACAGTGGATAAAGGCAACAACGCTTACCCTATTCACAGAAAACCACCTAAATACGATGAATTGGATACGTAATCTGAGGTACTTTTTACAGGAATCAAAGTAGTAGACCTTCTTGCTCCTTATCCTAAAGGAGGTAAAATTGGTCTTTTCGGTGGTGCAGGTGTAGGAAAAACGGTTCTTATCATGGAGCTTATCAACAACATCGCAAAAGGATACGAAGGACTTTCTGTATTCGCGGGTGTAGGTGAGCGTACGCGTGAAGGAAATGATTTGCTACGAGAGATGATCGAAGCCAACGTAATTAAATATGGCAAAGAATTCGTCCACAGTATGGAAGAAGGTGGATGGGATTTGTCGAAAGTAGATAAAACAGAATTAGCGAAGTCTCAGGCTACTTTGGTATTCGGTCAGATGAACGAACCTCCTGGTGCCCGTGCGCGTGTTGCACTTTCTGGTTTGACGATTGCGGAGTACTTCCGTGATGGTGATAAGGATGATGCTTCTGGCGGTCGTGATATTCTATTCTTTATTGATAACATTTTCCGCTTTACACAAGCAGGTTCTGAGGTTTCGGCTTTGCTAGGTCGTATGCCTTCTGCGGTAGGATATCAGCCAACCTTGGCTACGGAAATGGGTATCATGCAAGAGCGTATTACTTCTACAAAAAGAGGTTCTATTACTTCTGTACAAGCGGTTTACGTACCTGCGGATGACCTTACGGATCCAGCACCAGCGACGACGTTCTCTCACTTGGATGCTACAACGGTACTTAGTCGTAAATTAGCTTCTCTAGGTATCTATCCTGCGGTGGATCCTTTGGATTCTATCTCTCGTATCCTAGAGCCAAAAATCTTGGGTGATGAGCACTATGAAACTGCTCAACGAGTAAAATTCATCCTTCAACGTTATAAAGAACTTCAAGATATCATCGCCATTCTTGGTTTGGATGAATTATCTGATGAAGATAAACTCATCGTACACCGCGCACGTCGTGTACAACGTTTCTTATCTCAGCCTTTCTTCGTAGCAGAGCAATTTACTGGTCTTGCTGGTGTATTGGTTTCTATCGAAGATACTATCCGTGGGTTCAACATGATCATGGATGGAGAAGTAGATGAGTATCCAGAAGCTGCCTTCAACTTAGTAGGTACTATCGAAGATGCCATCGAAAAAGGTAAGAAATTATTGGCCGAAGCCAATGCTTAATTTATTTGTTAACGCATCAATCTGACAACTTATGAAATTAGAAGTGTTAACACCTGATCAACACGTTTTTTCTGGGGAAGTAACTTCTGTTAAAGTACCAGGCAGCGAAGGGGAGTTCGAAGTATTGAACAACCACGCAGCGCTTGTCTCTTCTCTAAAACAAGGAAAAGTACGGATCATTAAGCAAGGCGGCGAGAAAGAAACCTTCAAAATCGGTAGCGGCTTCATCGAAGTGCTCCGAAACGAAGTTTCTCTACTCGTTCAAGGTTATTCCGCTGAATAAATATATTCGCACCATATTTAGATAAATTGTGTTAGAAGGCTGCCCTCGGGTGGCCTTTTTTTGTAGCGTTGGCTTTAGCCGACATGCTGCGTTATTTACCCAACTCGCATAGGCCATGCCGCAAGTGTGTGCTTGAGTGTGAGAGTGTCTAAGTAGTTCGTTATTCGTACTAAGTAGATCTTTGTTTCTTCAAGGGAATATCCTTGAAATGATAGGTCTAATATTGTTGGGTTAATAAGTGTTAAATAATTCATTAATCAAGCATTAATAGTAACTCTTCCGAGGATTCTTCTATTTCTAATTCTTTGGCAGAATTAAAAAATTCTTCAGCGCTAATTCTACGAATTTGTTGTTTTTCCACGATTTCTTCTAAGGAGATATGTTTCCTCATAGGTTTAATGGCCTCATTTATGTCAGATTGGGTGTTGATTCAAATACTTTATTGACATGGAATAGTACTGCACAATACAGTATTTTTTCCTTAAATGCAATAGATACTTTGAGGGGTGAAGTCGCATATAGAACCAAAGAAATAATGTGTTTTTAGTCTAAAGACTAGGGATTCCTTTTAAAAAATCAGTGTATACATTATTAGGAAAACTTCACTTAAAAGAAAAAAAACACCTTCCCTACACTACAAAATAACCCGATACCTCGCCAAAAGTGATAAATTTTATGTACTTTTGGCGAGGTATCGGGTATGGAAGAAAGAAAAAATAGCGCCTATGAAGCATTCAGACATCATTGGTAGAAAACGAGAACAAGAAATTCTTAAAGAAGCACTCAAGTCTAACGAATCAGAAATGATTGCTGTTATTGGTCGTCGAAGAGTCGGTAAAACCTTCTTAATCAAGTCTACCTATAAAAAAGAGATCGTGTTTGAAATAGCAGGAATGCAAAATGCGCCACGCGTAGAACAGTTGCAAAACTTTGCTTTTCGGTATAATCGAACAGCAAAACTCAAGAAAAAAATTAAACCACCAACAAATTGGCTGGAGGCATTCTATCTGCTAATGGATTACTTAGAAACGTTGGGAAAGAACAAGAAGAAAGTCATATTTTTTGATGAGCTACCTTGGTTAGCTACTCGAAAATCAGGCTTTTTGAGGGCTTTAGGTATGTTTTGGAATAGTTGGGCTTCGGAAAATAATGTGGTTGTCGTTATTTGTGGTTCTGCTGCTTCTTGGATGATTCAAAAAGTCGTCAATCATAAAGGAAGTTTGCACAATCGTATTACGAAACGCATTCACTTAAAACCGTTTGATTTATTTGAAACCGAAGCTTATTTAAAATCCAAAAATGTATTTTTAGACCGATACCAAATTGCTCAATTGTATATGGTAATGGGGGGCATCCCTCACTACTTGAAGGAAGTAAAACGGGGGAAAAGTGCTGTGCAAAATATTGAAGAGATTTGCTTTACTGACACAGGTTTACTACGTGATGAATTTGCTAGACTATACCCAGCCTTATTTGAAAATCCTGATACACACATTGAAATCATAAGAGCTTTAGCAGGAAAACAACAGGGAATGCGTAGGAAGGATATACTAGAAACGACCGATATTTTGAGTGGGGGTGGCTTGACTAAAGCCTTAGAAGAGCTTGAGTATTCTGGTTTTATAGACAGTTTTTTTCCTTTCAGCAAAAAGGGAAGAGATAAATTGTATCGTTTAACAGATGAGTATTCCTTATTTTATTTGAAATTTATGGAAGATAAAATCCATGAAGGCCGAGAGGTTTGGCAACAAGCAAGCCAAACACAGTTGTATAAATCATGGACGGGCTATGCTTTTGAAAATATCTGTTTGAAGCATATTCCTCAGATCAAAAAAGGATTGGGGATCTCAGGCGTTTACTCCTTGTCCTCCACCTATGTCAAAAGAGGAAATGCCGAAGAGCAAGGCTTACAAATTGATTTACTAATCGACCGAAAAGATCAAGTCATCAACTTATGCGAGGCTAAGTTTTATCAAGCTGATTTTACGGTGTCTAAAGATTATGCTAAGGCGTTGAGGCAGAAAGCTGTTCTTTTTCAGGAAAGTACAAAGACAAAAAAGCAATTGTTTTGGACGTTAATTACGACTTTTGGATTGCAGCAAAACCAGCATAGCCTTGGGGTAATAGAACAAGTCCTTACCTTGGATGATTTGTTTGAAAAG